>CANCXY010000036.1 GCA_947381875.1 uncultured Clostridia bacterium
GCTTTCTCAGGAAGCGCTGGCCGCCGAGGTGAATGTGACGCGGCAGGCGATCGGGAAATGGGAAACGGGCGCGTCGCTGCCGGGCGTGGAAAATTTGCAGGCGCTAGCCTCGGCGCTGCATGTGAGCTGCGATGAGCTGCTGACGGGTGAAAAGCCGGAGGCGAAGAACGGCGCGCCGGAAGGGGACGGCATCACTGTGGCGGGCGTGGCAGCGCTGCTGAATGCCGAGAACGCCGCGCGGGAACAGGGCACGCAGCGTCAGCGCCGGGCGCTGCTGGCACTGGCGGCGGCGGTCGTGTGCGTGTGCGCGGCGCTAATCGTCTGCGCCGTCCTCTACCACAGCCGCATGCAAACGATGTCGGAGCAGTTGAACGGTATCCTGAACCGCGTGTCGGGGATCGAAACCGGCATTGACATCCGTATCGGCAACATCCAGAACGCCATCCAGAGCAGCCTGAACGAACAAGCCAGCATCCTTGCCAGCTATGACTGGCAGTATGGCACGCCAAAAGGCACCGAGAGCGTACCGCTCTCCCTGACGGCCACACCCAAAACCTTCCGCGAGGGGCAGACCGCCGTGTTCACCGCCGCCCCCGGCAGCGGCGCGCCGCTCACCTTCCCGGCCCAGGAGCAGGACGGTGTTTTTTATGCGGACGCCTCCATCCCGCTGGAGGAGCGGTTTGACAGCTTCGCCCTTTCCGTCAGTTTCACCCAGGACGGCGAAACACAGACGGAGTTCCTATGGCAGGAGACGGATTTCGTCACCAGCCGCCGGACGACCGCCGCCCTGATGCAAAAAGATTTTGAAACCACCCGGCGCGGCGACGTGCTGACATTGGGCGGGACAGTATCCTTAGAGGTGTCCAGCGGATGGGCCGGGTACGCGCCCATCCCGGAATCCGCCGTAATAGAGCTGATTGTCGACGGCGAGACTGTGGATCGGCAGGAGCTTGCCCTGCGCAAGGATTTCGCACCGTCCGATTGGGTCGACACGGGCGATCAGGCATATTCCCTCGTCGGCCCCGTCACCTACTACCTGCGTTTCGAGAAGGTGGAATACCCCCTGCCCACGCAGGGCGCGGAAGTCGTCGCGACCATCACCGACAGCAGCGGGGCGCTCACGATTGCGCGTCAGACGCTCTACAACCCGGATATGGAGTGAGCAGCCCCACCTTTGAACAAAGTGTAAAATTCTCTCCCGCCCCTGTTTTTTTGGAGGACAAGGGTATATAATAGAAAGCAGGATTTGGAAGTATTGAAAGCAGGGAATTTTGTGCGTTTCCCCGCCTTTCGGGTGGCTCCACTCCCTCGCTGCGGTCTGAACACTTCCCAGAATGGATTTTTGCTGGAGGCATTGCTCTTGTCTGTTGAAAAAATGCGGGCGTTCCTGATCAAATTCTGCTTTTACGGCGTTTTGTTCGTCATGGCGTTCCTGGCGCTGAAATATGCCGTACCGTTTTTGATGCCCTTCTTCCTCGCGTTCCTCATCGCGTTCCTGTTAAAACCGCTGATCGCGTGGGTGACGGAAAAAACCAAAATTTCGCGGAAAACCGCCGCCGTGCTGCTGCTCATCGCGTTTTATGTGTTGGCGGGGTCGCTTATCACCATCATCGGCTCACGCATCATTGTATTCTGCCGCAACCTGTTTTACGCGCTGCCGCGGGTATATGCGGACGTGATCGAACCCACTTTGGGCGATATGCAGCAGACGTTAGAGTACTGGGTGGCGACGCTGAACCCCACGCTGATGGACTTTGTGGAGACAGCAGGGGAAAGCCTCGCCTCGTCGCTCACCTCGATCGTCTCAGCGATTTCGAGCGGTGCGCTGGGGGTCATCACCAACGCGGCGTCCTCCCTGCCCTCGTTCTTAGTCAAATTCTTTATCACGATTATTGCTTCGTTTTTCTTTACGGCGGATTATTTCCAAATCACGTCCTTCCTTGCGCGGCAGCTTCCGCAAGGCGCGCGGGATATGCTGTTTACGGTTAAGGAAAAGAGCGTGGATATCCTGCGCAGCTTCTTACGCGCTTACGCCATCCTGATGGGGCTGACGTTCCTGGAAGTATTCTTAGGGCTTACGCTCCTGCGCGTCGATTACGCGCTGCTGATCGCGCTTGTGACGGCTGTCGTCGATATCCTGCCCGTACTGGGCACCGGCACCGTAATGATTCCGTGGGGTATCGCAATGCTTGTCACGGGCAACTATCCGCTGGGCGTGGGGCTGTTGATCCTCTATGCGGTTATCACGGTGGTGCGGCAGATGCTGGAACCGCGCGTGGTGGGGCATCAGATCGGGCTGTATCCGCTGGTGACGCTGATGTGTATGTTTATCGGCACATACCTTTTTGGCGCGGTGGGGCTGTTCGGCGTGCCGATCCTTGTCACGCTGCTGGTACACCTCAACGCGAGCGGGGATATTCATTTGTTTAAGTAAAAAGGATATATGAACAGGAACCCCAGCGGGGATATGGCTCCCGCTGGGGGTTTTTGTGTAATCGTCTGTTGGATATCCGTGCATTTTATCCTGTCATTCCCCCGCCAGCAGCTCGCGCGGGGTGATTTTCCTCACGCGCAGGGACATCAGGCAGGCCATCGCGAAAGTGAACGCTACCAGGGCCGCGCCGCCTGCCGCGCAGAACCCGGCGGACACCTCATACGCGCACCGCACGATTCCGAGGCCCCCCAAAAACAGCGTCAGCAGCGGGTTGATGACCTGTATACTGACAACGATCCCCAGCGCCGCGGAGAACACCGCCGCCGGCATAAAGCTGAGCGCCGTCTGCAAAACAAGCTGTCCTGTCGTGAAGCCGACGGATTTCAATATCCCGTATTCGCGCTTCTTGCTGTTCACGAGCGAACCGGCCAGCAGATACAGCACAAACGCGACAATCACGCCGCCCAGGAGCAGGACAACCCCCACGATCAGCGTAACAAGCAGGACATACACGCTGCTGGTGCCCTCTAAGATCGAATGGATATTCAGCGCGGCGTTCATCTCCCCGCCGAAGCGCTCCTGAAACTCGCTGTTAAAGGCGTCTATATCCGTGCCGTCCATAAGGTCAATATAATAGCTGACATTTTGCAGCACTTCCAACTTTTCATATCCGGCACGGGTAAAGATAGCGTCTTTGCCCAGGTTGTTGCTGATCTGTACGAGGCCCGCTATCAGGTATGTCTCCTCCATGCCGCCTGCTTTCAGCGTCACTTCCCCGCCGGTTTTCAGGCCGCGTTCCTTTGCGTATTTCGCGCCCATGACGACCTCATTTTCATATTTCGGAAACCGCCCCTCAATCACCATGCGCTGGTTGTTCAGCAGCTCTGCGTCCTCTATCACCGAAGCGGCCAATGTACTCCCACCAACCTGCTGCACCGCCGTATTGTTATTGGTGAACAGGTAGAATTTTTCCACGCGCCCATCTTCCGCCAGCGCGTCGCACAGCGCCTGTTCAGAGGTCACGTTGACATTGAGGCAGGTGTCCGCCGATTCCCCCGCAACCATATCCACAAAGGGCTGGATATCCCGGATGACATTTTCAAACATCACGCCCGCGAACACCACAATCAATGAGAGCGCCAGCATGGTGATACACACTGTCACGTTCTGCCGCACGGATGTACAGGTCGTTTTCAGCGCCAGCGCCATATCCAGCGGCAGGGTGGTGCGGGAAAGCGGTACATGGTTTTTGCGGAAATTGTGCGTGGCAACACCCTGACGGAGCGCGGTGATCGGCTCCAGCGTTTTGATGCGCTTCGCGGCTAAGTATACCGCCGCCGCTACGCTGCCCGCAATCAAGGCGACCACCGCGCACAGCGGCAGCGGAAGGAACCGCACCGCGTAGGGGATGCCCGTCTGCGCGATCATCATTTCATTGAGGGCGGGGAACACAAGGTAGGAAAGTGCCGCCCCTATGCCCGCCGCCAGCGCGCAAAGGCCCGAAAACTGCCCCAATAGCATACGGATGAGCTGTTTGCTGGTATAGCCTATTGCTTTCAACGCGCCCAAATCCTGCATATTCTCGCGGATATACTGCGTCACATGGGAGGCGATCACCACCAGGGCAATGAGCAGCACAAGGAACGCCATCGCGCTTAAAATGCCCGCGCAGATCATTTGCAGGATATACCGCGAGGTCGTGACAAGCTCATAATTGTTCCCCGCGACCGTAGCCGCGGGAAAGGCTTCTGTCAGCTCGTCGCGCAGCGCGTCCTCTATTTCCTCACCGCGCATCTTATCCCGCAGGCGCGCAGAGGCATAAACAGTGGGCAGCGCGCAACCTTTTTGGGCGAGCGCTTCAAACTGGTCCTCCGTCAGCAGGAACGCGAACATGCCGCAGTTATGCGACCCCACCATCGCGCTGTTGAAAAACCCGCATACAGTATAGCGGAACTGCTGGCCCAAAAGCGTCAGTTCAATAGTATCGCCTACAGCGTAATTATCCCCTGTGCCATACAGCATTGGCAGATAGATCCCGCTCTGGCCGCCGCCGTCCTCCACAATCTCAAATCTCCCTACCTCACGGGAGAGGGCGGTTTCCTTTTCCATGATAATACCAAACTGGTTTGTTTCACCGCCGCCATAGGCGAAAGCGACAGGGCCGCCAAAAGCGTCTGTGATGGTGTACTCCGTGACCTCCGCATTGTCTTTGAGGGCCTGGGAGAGGGCATCGGCGAAAGCATCGCCGCCGCCGTAGGCTGCTATGTTGGCATGGCCGTCGTTCAGGGCGTCGTGACTGCGGTCGAAATTCTGCCGGTAATCGGTGCTGAGCATCAGCCACAGGTTCATCATGGCTGAAGCCAGCAGCACCAGGACAATCATGGCCGCCGTCTGCCCTTTGGCTTTGCGCAGGCTGGCGCGGACGATCAGATAACTTCCACCCATCTCACCACCCCATTTCCGCCAGAAAATCCGAAAGCTGTTTATGACGCGCCGCGTCGTCGGGGCGGTAGCGGCCTAAATCGCATTCCCCCTGCACCGTGCCATCTTTCAGATACAGGATGCGGTTGCCGCGCCGCGCACTGCGCATATCATGTGTAACCATCACAATACTTTGGCCGCGCTCATTGCACGCTGTCAGCGTATCCAGCACGGCCAAGCCCGCTTTTGAGTTGAGCGCGCCCGTCGGTTCGTCGGCGAACAGCACGGACGGGGTGTTGATGAGCGCCCGGACAATACCCGCCCGCTGCGCCTCGCCGCCGGAAATCTGCGTGGGGAATTTGCGCGTTGTTTCCGGTGCAATCTCCACCGCTTCAAACAGTTCCCGCGCACGGGCGGTCAGGGCTTTTTTATCCTTGCTCACGAGCAGGCCCGCCGTCAGGACATTATCCAATACGCTCATCGTGTCGATCAGGTAAATCTGCTGGAACACGAAACCGCAATGCTCTTTGCGGAAACGCGCCAGCGCGTCGGTGTCGAGGTCGGAAATGACGGTGCCGCTAAACGTGATGGTGCCGAGCGTGGGGGTATCCATGCCTGAGAGCGCATACATCAGCGTAGACTTTCCCGCGCCGGACGCGCCCATAATGACGGTGAAATCGCCCTTATACAATTCCAGGCCGATATTTTTCAGGACGTGCTGCATGGTCCCGCCGCTGGAAAAGCTCTTGCTGAGGCCCTCGGTTTTGATGAGTATTTCTTTCATGCCAAAAACCCTCCTTTGGGGAGTGTCCAAAGCGGGTCGTTTTTGTGTATAACCCCGCCCTGCGGGCGGGGTTATACACCACGACACGGACACACCCTTCCTTTGCACGTCCTATGATACACTTCCAGGGCTTATCTTACTTTAAGCAACCCTTAACGATTCCTTAAATATCGCGTGCGCGGGGATTTTTGTTGTTCCCCTGAAAACGAGCGGAAACAATGTCGATTTTCAACAGGTCACGCCTATATCGTGCCGCTTACCGCGATCAGTACGGTGACGGCCAGGCCGCGCGCGCCGTTTTCCACCATTAGCGCGCCGCCCATCGCCTCCATCAGACGGTCGGCGATATAGAGGCCCAGACCCGCGCCCTCCTTGTTTTTCGCGTTTTGGCCGCGCCGGAATTTCTCTTTCAATGTGGGCAGTTCGTCGTCCGGCACGCCGCCGCCGCTGTCCTCTATACGGACGGCCAGGTGCGTCCCTGTCTGCCGCACCTCTATTTTCATCTCTGTGCCCGCGTATTTATAGGCGTTTGCGAAGATATTGTCAAACACCTGCTGCATGCGCAGCGCGTCCATATACAGCATGCAGGGCGGGATGGCGGGCAGATTTGCGCGGGCGGCGTAGTCGGCGTTTTGCAGCATCCGGGCCAATTCTCCGCTTTCGGTATCAACGGGGTCGACGGAAAGCTGCTGCAATTCCTCCAAAGTCGCGGAAAACAGGTTGGTAACAAGCGTGTTGATCTGGTCGGCCTTGCGCATGATATTTTCATAATTGTTCCGTATTTTATCGCTTTCCGCGAGGGCTGCGCCCACCTCCGAGGCCGCGCGGATACTGGCGACAGGTGTTCGGATATCGTGGGAGAGTTTGGCAATCAGTTCTTTTTTCTCGGCATTGGCGCGCGCTTCCGCCAGGCGGGCCTTTTTCAGTTCCGTGCGCATGATGTCGAAACTTTCGGTAAATGCGCCAAAGATATTTTTTCTGTCCATTGGCAGCGGGATTTCGAGGTTTCCGCCCGCGACGCGCTGTGCGAAACGCTCCATTTCCCGGAAGGGCCGGAGCAGATTCCGATACCAATAAAGCGCATAGGCCAGCAGCGCGCCGCCCTGCAAAAGGGCGGCAATCAAAAACGCGGCGACGGCCTGTTTCTGCCGCTGACGGGCGATTTCCGCCCCGGTGTTGTATATCAGGAGCTGACCCAGTGCTTCGCCGTCTTTTTTAACAGGCAAAATGGTATCACGGTGGGCGACAGCCGCGTTGACGCTTTCGCTCAGGCCGCGCTTTGTGGCAAAGCGGACATTCCCTCCGGCGTCCAGCACCACATAGTCAAGCGCGGGATCATGAATGCCGGAGAGCGCGTCCCAATTCTCCCGCACCTCATGCAGCGCCTCATTTACTTTTACAGGGTCCTGCGGGATTTCGGTGGGCGCGGCGGCAAAGCAGAGCAGCACCGCCAGTTCCAGCACCAGGAGCGCAAGCAGGGCGCACAGAAAAGCCCGATATTTCATAGGCCCGCACCCTCAAACCTGTAGCCGTCGCCCCAGACGGTGCGGATGTACTGTGGATGGCCGGGGTCATGTTCGATAGCCTCGCGGAGTTTGCGGATATGCACGTTCAGTGTACCGTCGCCTGTAAACCTGTCCGCCCAGACATTCTCAAACAATTCCTGTTTGGAGACAGCGCGGTTCCCATTCTTGACAAGGTACGCCAACAGGCGGAATTCCAGCGGCGTCAGCTTGACAATGTTCTCATTCACCGTAAGCTGTTTCGCGGCGAAATCAAGCGTCAGCCATCCATCGGCGTACACCGGCTTTTCGTTCTGCCCATAGCGTTTCAGCACGGCTTTCACCTTCGCCAGCAGGACGCTCAGGGAACAGGGTTTCTGGATATAGTCGTCCCCGCCGATATTCAGCGCGGCAAGTTTATCATCATCGCTGGAGCGCGCCGAGAGGAACAGGATGGGGGCCTGCGTCCGTTCCCGCAGTTCCCTGCAAAGCACAAAACCGCTGTCACCGCCCAAATTGATATCCAGCAGCAGCACATCCGCCGTGTGTTCCCGAAAAAATGCCCTGCACGCCTCCGCGCTGTACACCACCGCCGCGCGCACCCCAAACAGGTTAAAGTATTCCCCCGTGCTGTCCGCCAGCAGCGTTTCATCATCAATGATCAGGCAATCATATTTCACAAAACCGCCCCCTTGCCTCCATTATACCACAAATGCGCGCGGGAGGAAACGTCCCAAAGGGCGCCGCCCTTTGGAATCCTGCCGCCTTTGGAAAAGGCGGGCGAAACTTTTAATCGCGTCCATACATTCGTATGGACGCAGAAGATAGGGAAAATTCTTTCTCGCCGCACATTGATTTACGCGCGGTATAGCGGTATAATATTCCTATTGAAGCCGCTATCTGGAACGGCAAAAATTTTCTCTCCCGAAAATGCAATTTTCGGGGTATTAAAGTTTCCGTCCACCCTTTTCACTGCGCCCGCAGGCGCGTCCACGCGAGCAACCGCCGCGCAGCGGCGGCTCTTAGCGAGTCGGAAAGGGTGGCGGAGTCCAGAGGCAGAGCCTCTGGCAGGATTCCAAAGGGCAGCGCCCTTTGGGCAGGTTTGGGCGGCAGCCCAACAGAAGGGGTTGTGTTATGCGATATGGTTTTGTGAGAACGGCGGCGCTTACGCCGGAAGTGCGGGTGGCGGACTGCGGGTTCAATGCGCGGAAAATTGTGGACGCGCTGCGGGACGCAGCGAAGCGGGGGGTAGAGGTTGCCTGTCTGCCGGAGCTTTGCGTTACGGGGTATACTTGCGGGGATCTTTTTTTGCAGCCGACACTTTGGCGGGCGGCGCATGAGGCGCTCATGGTGATCCTGCTGGAAACATCAGAGCTTCCTTTGCTCTTTTCCATTGGTCTTCCTGTGGTATGGCAGGGGAAATTGTATAATTGCGCGGTGGTGTGTCAGAGGGGGTATGTGCTGGGCGTCGTGCCCAAAACGCATTTACCCAATTATGGCGAATTTTATGAGCGGCGGCATTTCGCGCCCGCGCCAGAGGAAAACGGAACTATCACCATATGCGGCTGCACTGTCCCCTTTGGGACGCGCATTTTATTCCAGTGGAAGGAAATGCCTGATGTAAAAGTGGGCGTTGAGCTGTGCGAGGACCTTTGGGCGCCGCTGCCGCCCAGTACGCATCACGCGCTTGCGGGTGCTACGCTGCTGTGCAACCTCTCCGCCAGCAATGAGACAATCAGTAAAGCTGAATACCGGCGCGCCTTGTGTACCGGGCAGTCGGCGCGACTGCTGTGCGGCTATGTGTATGCCGACGCGGGCTGCGGGGAATCTACCACCGATATGGTGTTTGCCGGGCACAATCTTATTGCTGAAAACGGTGTGCTTTTATCGGAATCCGCCCCCTTCGACACGGGCCTCGCCATTGCGGAAATCGACGTGGAACGCCTCATGGGCGAACGCCTGAAAAAAACCAGCTTTCCCGCCGCCTGCGCGGACGGATACACCGTTATTCACTTCTCCATGCCCGTTTCCTCCGCGCCGCTGCTCCGGCGTATTTCCCCTTCCCCCTTCGTCCCCGAAGACGACGCCGAGCGTGCCGAACGCTGCAACGCCATCCTCACCATGCAGGCCGCGGGGCTGGAGAAGCGCCTGCGCCATACAAATGCCCGTGCTGCCGTTGTCGGCATCTCCGGTGGGCTGGACAGCTGCCTTGCCCTGCTTGTCACCGTGCGCGCCTTTGAGCGCCTTGCGCGCCCCCTGAGTGATATCGTCGCCGTAACCATGCCCTGCTTCGGCACCACGCGGCGCACGCGCGAAAATGCCGAGCGCCTGTGTGCCGCGCTGGGTGTCACCCTGCGTACCGTAGACATCACCGCCACGGTCCAGAGCGCGTTTCACGACATTGGCCAAAGCGAAGACGATCACGATGTCACCTATGAAAACACGCAGGCGCGCGTGCGCACGCTTGTACTGATGGACCTGGCCAACAAAACGGGCGGCCTCGTCATTGGCACAGGCGACCTTTCAGAATTAGCGCTCGGCTGGGCCACCTACAACGGCGATCACATGAGCATGTACGGTGTAAATGCCTCCGTCCCCAAAACGCTGGTGCGCCATATCGTAGCCACAGCGGCGGACACCGCCGGCCCCGGCGATTTGCAAAACGTACTCCGCGACATCCTCGCCACTCCCGTCAGCCCGGAACTCCTTCCCGCCGCTGGCGGCGAAATCAGCCAGCAGACAGAAGAAATCGTAGGCCCATACGCCCTACACGATTTCTTCCTCTATTACGCCATCCGCTGGGGATTCTCCCCTGCCAAAATCTTCTACCTCGCGCGCGCCGCCTTTGCGGGTGAATACTCCGATGACACCATCCATCACTGGCTCACCAGTTTCTACCGCCGATTCTTCTCCCAGCAGTTCAAACGGAGCTGCCTGCCTGACGGCCCCAAAGTAGGTTCCGTCACTCTTTCCCCGCGCGGAGACTGGCGCATGCCCAGCGACGCCATCCCCTCCATCTGGCTTGCCAACGCCGGGCGCTGCCCGGACCCGCCAGAGGCTCCGCCTCTGGACTCCGCCGGGCACTGCCCGGACCTGCCAGAGGCTCCGCCTCTGGACTCCGCCACCCTTTGAAAAGGGTGGACGGAAACTTTAATTGCGCCCATACTGGCGTATGGGCGCGGGAATAAATACATTCCGCCGAAGCGTTTCCCTGTTCATCAAAGTTGGGAAATGCTTCGGCGGAGTTTTTCTTCTTCTGCAACAAAAGGGGCGGCCCGAGGACCGCCCCTTTCTGTTCGAGGTAAAATTGTTAAATTTTACGCCTTCTGGCTGCGCTTCATGCAGTATGCGCAGGCAGCAGCGCACGCCAGAGCACTTGTCAGCAGGACGATGCCTTCGAGGTTGACATCACTGGTCTGCGGAGAAGTAACTTTGTTCGTGGTGGGCGCGGCAGGCGCGGGAGCCGGAGAACTCGGATTGCTCGGAGTTGTCGGCGTGGTGGGGTTGCTCGGAGTTGTCGGCTTCGAGGGATTTGTGGGGTTGCTCGGATTCGACGGGTTGGACGGATTCGTCGGAGCAGTTGCACGCGGAGCTGTCATAATGACAACCGGGGACAGGCTCGACAGTGTAACGTTCACAACGCCATCACCAGCGGTGGAAGGAACAACTTCCCAGGCACTGCCATTGTAGTGCAGCGCAACAGAGACCATGTTTGCACTTATGCCAGGAATCTTCAGCGCAAAAGTCAGAGCCTTGCCATTCTGCATAGCAGCCTTGGCAGCGCCGGACACGCTGATGTTGAACAGGGAGTTGATCTTCAGATCAGCAGCCTTAACGCCTGTAGCGCCAGCAGCAGCCAGAGCGTTGTCAACAGCAGTGGTCATACCAGCGTTCGCAACAAACGTACCAGCATTGCTGGAAGCGTTGTTGACAGCATTGATGGCCGTCTCCATGTTTTTCTTTTCCGTACCAGTCAGGCTGTTCACATCGCCAACACCGTCGATCTGCACATTGTCAGCAGGGAAGGTGTTGCCGTCGGCATCCTTAATGGCTACGTCGGTCTTGTCAGGTGTCTCAGCGGGATTGGTGGTGTCGCCCGGTGTAGTCGTCGGCTTGTCATCGGGGACTGGGGTCGGGGTTACTGAACCAGACGGGCTGTCAGCTGCGAAAGCATTGACAGACAGCGCCAGAGCCAGAACAACAACCAGCGCGATTGAGAAGAGTTTGCGTTTCATTCGGATATCCTCCTTAATATATTTCATAAAAGCTCTGCCACCCTCGAGTCATGGCATAGCTGTTATGACGGTTCATTGCTGTCCTCCGTGAGGACGCCCATCACGAGGAAGCGGCGGTCGCTGTTCCCCGTCAGACAGGTAGAGAGTATCACCACGTTGTCGCCGTCGGTCGGTTTCGCCGAACGATTCACGCGGGCCGAGAGATCCCGCATATCGGTGATATCTGTAAAAAACTGATTGAAAACAGCCGCGTCGGTGAAATCGTTGTAATACATTACATGGCTGTTATCATACGGCACCGCCGCAAAAACACGATAGGTCAGCTTGCGCTCCGGCTGGTAGATAGTGAAAGTTGCATCCTCCCCAAGCTCCGTCTGCGCCAATGCCCAAGTCTCTAACTTCCCGAACATACTGCCATCGTCCATGTTATGGCCATAAATCATTGTGACAGGATCGGTAAAGGTCGCGGTATTATAACTCGATTCCGTAAACAGGCTGCCAGCAAGGGAGTATTTTTCGTCTAAATCCTTGCGCAGATAGTATTCATCTTCGCCATCCCGGCGCAGGATCGGTTCTTCTACCTCCGCCTGCGGGAAGCTGAGCCACGCGTAAATGTCCTTGTTGCGCTCCTGCAACTTCGCAAAATCGACTGGTACATCTACTGTACTCGAAGAAGTGTCGGATTTGCTTGTCGAAGTCTGGCTGGACGTATTTGAGAATGCCCCATAAGGATCGGAGGATGAATCGTCATTTCCCCGGTTCTTAGGCAGAAACGCCAGCACCAGACAAACAACCACCGCCACCGCGCTTACCGCCGCCAGTGCGATCCAAAGGTTCTTTTTATTATTGCCGCCGGTTTTCATTTCTTTTTGGCCTCCTTACTATCGGAGCCGTAGTAATAATCGTTATAATACCCGTACTTGCCGTATTTGTAATAGTAGGGGTTGCTCTTTGCCTCCACGCGGTTCAGCACCACGCCCATCAGCTCGCACCCCGCGCGCTCCAACTGCTTCAGCGACCCGGCGATGAGGTTGCGGGGCGTAACGCCGCTGCGCACCACTAATAGGGCGCCGTCGCAGTGCGAGGCAATCAGATCGCCGTCCGAAACGCTGTTGAGCGGCGGCGTATCCACCAGCACATAATCAAACACCCGCGTCAGCGCGTCCAGCAGCCCGGAAAAACGTTCCGTCTGCAACAAAAGCGCCGGGTTTGTTACTGTGTACGAAGTGGGGAACAAATACGCATTGTCGATATTGGTACGGCACAGTACATCGTCGATTTCCACCTGCCCTGCCAAATAATGCACAAGGCCCGGCAGGTTCTTTTCGCCTGAAGCAAACTGGTAGCGGGAACGGAGTACCGATTTGCGCATATCCGCATCTACCAAAACAGTACGGGAACCCGCCTCCGCTAACATCCGCCAAAGATTGGTGGAAACAAAGCTCTTGCCCTCGTTTGGCGTACTGCTGGTAATGATGATCTTCTTAAACCGATCGCCGCAGAATCCGACATTCACACGCAGGCGGTTCAGCGCTTCCTCCGCGCCATAGGGCAGCTTTTCCAAATTGCTTAGCTGAATGGTTTTCATGCCGCCTTCTCCCCTTTCCCCTTTTTGTGGGACTTCCCGCGCTTTTCATCCTCAGCATGGTCGTGAACGTCCTTCTCCTCGGGGATCGAGGTAAGCGGCGCAATACCAAAGTAGCGCTCCAAATCGTCGCTTGTGCGGATGGAATCATCATGCAGGTAGCGGAGAACGGCAATACCGTAGTAAACAGCCGCAAACGCCAGCGCGCCAATAAGCGTATTCATGCTGTAGCTCGGGCTGGATTTCTTTTGTGGGAGAATCGCATCCTCGGGCACAGTCGGCTCGTTGGATTTCATAATCGCCGGCAGCCATGTCACCGCCTTTTCCACCAGTTTGTTTGCAATATTCATGGCCTCTTGCGGGTCTGTGCTGGTAACGGTGATGTTCAAAATACGGGTACTGGCGGGGTTGGCAACGCTAATCATCTTTGCCAAATCATCCACTTCATACTCTGTAAGCTGCAGTTCCTCTTTTACACTTTCCAGCATGGGGCGCGCAAGCATCAATTCCTCGTAGTCGGCAGTAAGCGAATTGCCAATCTGCAATTCCGAAAAGTCGACCAGCTTTCCTTCGCCGGTAGATGTAATATACATTTTGGCCGTCGCCTGGTATTTCGGCGCGATGAAGAAAAACGTAAACGCGCCCACCGCCGCGCCGCCTATCACAAAGGCGATGAGGATACCCACAAGTTTCTGCCGGAATAAGTAAAACAGATCGTATAAATCAATGCCAATATCCTCATCGGATTGAACCTGGGACTGAACTTGCAGCTGTTTTGTTTCGTCCAAAATGCTTTCCTCCGTAACGTTTAATCTGCGGACGGTTCACTTTCCGCCTTCTGTGACGCTGGCGCTTCCTCATAGAACAAATCCAGCACAATTCTGCGCAGATCGTGCTCATCAGGGTAAAACTCCATAAAATTGTTCGCGCCTACCCGGCTTTCACCCTCCATCGTAAGGATGCCGCCGTTTTCGTAGCTCAAACACTGCTGCGCTACATAAGTGAGCGTACTGGTGCTTATATCCGTCACCAGGTAATCCAACAAAGCGTCATATAAGTCCATTACAAATGTCTGATCCGCTGTCAGCTTGGCTTTCAACTGTTCTTCGAAGCCGTGCATATAGGTACGATGGCGGCGCATCCGCGCAAGGTTAGAACCGTCGCCCACATTCTTGCGGACATGCACATAATTCATGGCGTGTTCGCCCATCAGCGTAACCGTTTCGCCCTGGATCAGCGTGGGATCAACCGGCGTTAAATCATCCTCTATTGTAACCGTAACGCCGCCCACCATATCATTGAGGATCGGGATGGCTTCCATCTGCAAGGAAGCGTAGCCGTCAATAGGCACTCCATACAACAGGTTGGAAACGGTACGCACGGTGTTTTCACCGCTGCTTTCCAGGCCGTCCCCGTAAAAATGCGCCAATGCAAGCTGTTGATACTCCACCCCTAATACGGACAAATCCATCGCCAGAACATACACATCCGTCATTGTGTCGCGGTTCAACTGCAATACGCGGAAACGTTTATTTTCGTGATCCAGCACCAAAAGCATCTGCACGTCGGCCTGTCCGCCGTCGTTATAGCTCCCGCTGGATTCCGCTTCACCCCGGCGGTCCACGCCCATAAATAAGTAAGCCTCAATGCCCTTGGCGCGCTGATACCACTTGCCGTCAAAATATACCGGTGCTTCGCCGCCCTCTGTAAGTCCCAGCATTTCCTCTACGGTCTTCCCCCGCGAGGTATCGGGCGCGGGCTGGCTCGCAGCGGCGCGCTGTTCCCACAGGTACACCCCGCCAACCAAAGCCGCCACTATCACGACAGCCGCAACGGCCGCAAAAGCGGGCAGCGGGGAACGCCCCCTTCGTGCATGCTTCATGAAGCCCCTCCCGGAGCGTCCAGGCCCAGCAGCCGCGCCCCCAATTCGTCTATACGCGTCAATACATCCTGCCCCGCCTTGCGCGCCAGTATCGCGCGCGCCGCGCCCAAATTCGGCGGACGGCGGGTCATGTTATGGCAGTCGCTTCCCAAAAGGTGCGCTTCTCCCGCGCGGAACATCTCAATCCAGCGTTTGCGGTGCAGCAAGGGCAGCACTGTTTCCGCATTAATCTGCACCCAAAGCGGCAGTTCCAGCAGCCCTTCCATCAGGTGTTCGTCGGTCTGTAATTCATAAAAGCGCTCTAAATGCGCCAATACGACGTGATAACCCCTGTCGAGGCACAGAGAGGACACCGCATTCAGCTCATATCCCGTCCACGGCGCGAAGGGCATTTCCAGCAGCAGTGTTTTTGTGCCATTGATGCACAAGGCGTCCAAGCCGTCCATTTCCGTCAGACCGGAAAAGAACGCCACTTCCGCGCCCGCCACGACTGCGGGCAGTTCCCCGCGCGGTACGCCGCTGCCCGCTTCGAGCAGGCGGCCCCATGCGTGTTCGCGGCGCGCCAGAAAGGAATCCAGTGATTCACGGTAGCCGTAAAAGTGCGGCGTAGCCGCCACAACATCCACGCCCATGCCGCGCTCTGCGCGCAACATTTCCAGGGTCATCTCCACGCTTTTGCTGCCGTCGTCCATCTTCGGCAAGACATGGCTGTGGAAATCAATCACCACGCGCGGACCCCTCCTTGATGCGGCAGACATGCCATTCTTTCCGCACTTTCCCCTGCGCCAAGACAGCATGCCCCCTTCTCTCCTCTATAATACCGCGATAAGATGAAAAATGCAAGACCTTTTTTGTTTTTCTTTTGTAATCTCTGGAAAATTGGCCGATTATCCGGCGGGGAGCGTCCAGAGCAAAGTATTTTTGTATATTCCCTGCCTTGCGGATAGGAAATATACAGAAGATATCCTAATGCCGTTTGGGCGCTCCTCTTCGGTGCGGCGTTCCTATTATATATGCCGCGCATGGAAAATGCAAGCCCCAAAAAGAGGAAAAGCGTACCTTTTTGCACATTTCCCGCCTGCGGGACGGGGAACGCACGAAAATTTCTACGCGATTTTGGTATATCTCAAAGGAATTGCTTTTCCCGTCGACGCAAAACTGCAAAAAATCCGGGGCGCAGGGGCTATGATATAGAAAACGGCGCTGTTTCCCCGCCCGGAAGGTAGGAAAAAGGAAAATTTTGCATATTCATGGAAACGCGGGAAATGCCGATGATTTCCCACCCGGAAGGCGGGGAATCAAAAAAAGGGAACGCGGGAAATGCCGATGATCCCCGCCCTCCGGGCGGGGATCAAAAAAGGGAACGCGGGAGTGGACAAGGGTTATGACACAGGTAACACTCAAACAGGATGGGAAAACGCTGACGGCGCTGCTCTCCGGCGAGCTGGACCACCACGGCACCTCGCTTTTGCGCGAGACGATCGACGAGCGCATCAGCGCGGCGGCCCCGGCAATCCTGGTGCTGGACTTTGCCTCGGTAACGTTTATGGACTCCTCCGGCATCGGGCTGATCTTAGGCCGCCACAAGTTAGTCAGCGCGATAGGCGGGGTGGTGATGGTGCAGAACGTACCGGCGGGCATCAAGCGCACGCTTGCCATCGCGGGCATTGAATCGAGGGAATAAAGGAGCGCATGCCATGAAAGCGATCAACACAATGAAACTCACTTTCCCCAGCCGGAGCCGGAACGAGAGCTTCGCGCGCGGGGCCATAGCCGCCTTTGCCGCGCAGGCCGACCCGACGGTGGACGAGCTGGCGGACCTCAAAACAGCGGTATCAGAGGCGGTGACGAACTGCATCGTCCACGCCTACCGGGACAGCATCGGCGCTGTGGTCCTCACGGCGGCGCTGTACGAGAGCGGGGCGCTGCGCGTGACCGTCGCCGACAAGGGCTGCGGCATTGCCGATGTACCCAAAGCAATGGAGCCGCTGTTCACGACGGCGGGGCCAGAGCGCGCGGGGCTGGGATTTGCGGTGATGCTGAGCTTTATGGATTCCGTGAAAGTACATTCCACGCTTGGCAAGGGCACGCGCGTGGTGATGGAAAAGCGCCTGGGCAGGCGGTAAAGGCATTCCGCTTTACATATTGTGGGGGTATACACCCCCTGAAAGAAAGCGGGGATATACATGACACCGGCACCTGCCACTCTTGGGCCGCGCGCGGAATTCATTGAAAACAATTTAGGGCTTGTACACGCCTGCGCGGGGCGTTTCCGGGGGCGCGGCATCGAATATGACGACCTGTATTCCGCGGGCTGCATGGGGCTCGTCAAGGCGTATGACGGCTTTGATACTTCGCGCGGGCTTTGCTTCTCCACCTACGCGGTGCCGGTGATCCTGGGCGAGATCAAAAAGCTGTTCCGGGACGGCGGGACGGTAAAGGTGAGCCGGTCGCTGAAAGAGCTTAGCCTGAAATTGGGGCTTGCGCGGGAGCGCTGGATGAAAGAGACCGGGCAGGAGCCGACGGTCTCGCAGTTGGCCGAACAGTTGAACGTATCGCCGGAACTGGCGGCGGAGGCGCTGAACGCGGCGCTTCCCGCGCTTTCGCTGACACCCTCCAGCGGAGAGGACGGCGTGCGGGAATTCGATATCCCGGAAGAAAGCTGCGAAGAGGCCGTCTCGGACCTGCTGAGCCTGAAAACCGTGCTGAGCGCACTCGCACCGGAAGACCGTACACTAATCTACCTGCGCTTTTTCAAAAACAAAACGCAGAGTGAAACAGCGCGGGTTCTGCACACAACGCAGGTTCAGATTTCCCGCCGGGAACGCAAACTGTTAGCCGCCATGCGCCAAGAACTCCTCTGCTGATATTTATTTGTCCGCGCCCATACGCCAGTATGGGCGCATATAAAGTTTCCGTCCACCCTTTTCACTGCGCCCGCAGGCGCGTCCACGCGAGCAAC
>CANCXY010000037.1 GCA_947381875.1 uncultured Clostridia bacterium
AGATTTCTGTCATGGAAACCTGCCGCTGATCCGCCAGTTCCGCCACGCGCCGGATGATTATACTGTCCTGTGCGGCTGTCGCGTTATACTTGATTTTTGCGTAGCTGTCCTCCGCAAGGCGTTTGGAGTTTTCGTCGGGACGCCGGGAGAGCCTGCCGCTGGCAAGCGCGCTGTAAGGGGTCATGGCGATATTGTCTTCCCGGCAGAGCTTTGCCATTTCCCGTTCTTCCTCACGGAAAATCAGGTTGTAATGCCCCTGTATGGATACAAATTTTGCAAACCCTTCTTTTTCCGCGAGGGCGTTTGCTTTGGCAAGCTGCCACGCATAGCAGTTGGAAATGCCAATATAGCGCGCTTTGCCGGATTTTACGGCGCTGTTCAGCCCTTCCATGATATCATACAGCGGTGTATTGTAATCCCACATATGATAGATGTACAAATCCACATAATCCATGCCGAGGTTTTGCAGGCTCCTGTCAAGCATTTTGTGGATATGCTGCTGTCCTGTGATTCCAGCTTCGATTTCCTCATTGGTGCGGGGCAGGAATTTGGTTGCAATAACCACTTCATCCCTTTTGGCAAAATCCCGGATCGCCCTCCCAAGGTACTGTTCGCTTGTCCCGCTCTGATAAGCGATCGCTGTATCGAAAAAATTCACGCCAAGCGCCAGCCCGCGCTGGATAATCTCGCGGGAATGCGTTTCGTCGACCGTCCAGGTATGCTGTCCGTGGGCCGCGTCTCCAAACCCCATGCACCCCATACAGATCCGGGACACATTCAGGTCGGAATTTCCCAATTTTATATATTCCATCCGTTCTCCTCCTTCATTTCAGATTGTTTCGGATTTGATGCCGCAGGTAGTCCATCCGCTCCAACTGTTTTTCCTTAAAGTGGATCTCATCCAGCGCGCTGTTGCGCAGTCGGTTCAGCATGCGCAGACGCTCGTTTTCCGTGGCGTCCCCGTCTAAAAGGAGGCGCATATACGTTTTCACTTCTTCATTGCTGAAACCGATGTCATGCAGCGTCATGATCATGCTGAGGCGTTCCAGATCCCGATCGTCATATTGCCAATCCCCCATCACCTTTTTGACTTCACTGCATAATCCCCAGTTCTCATATTCTTTCAGTACGCTGACAGAGATGTTGTATCTTTCGCATGCTTCGGCGGCTGTCATTCTCCCACCCCTATGTTTTGGGTTTGAAAAAAATATAGATGCTCCTTTCCGGAACATCTATGATTGTAAACCATACGGCGAGAAATGTCCAATACCCATATGGAATGATTAGAAATGCTGTTTGAACATTTCTTTTAAATGCTCGATAAAGGTTTCTGTAGCCCGTGGGAAGGGCTGCATTTTTTTCCACACAAGGACAGTGCCGGATTCTAACTTCGGGGAAAGGGGGATATATTTCAGCCCTTCATATTGGGGGTCTAACCGAATGGAAATAACGCACCCTACACCATTGCGCGCGAGGATGGCGATATTATGAAGCAGATTGCCGCTGGCCGCAATGTTGTTTTCGTTCGCATATTTCCCCAGCCAGGAAAAGATATGGGCCTGGGCCAGCTCCCGCCGGGTAAAGATGAGAGGGACGTTTTCAAAGTCCGCCGGTGTCAAAACGGCTTTTTCCGCAAGCGGGGAGTGTGTGCTGACAAGGGCGTACCATTCTTCTGTAATATTGGTGCGCACAAAATCATATTTGCTGATATCCACAGGCTCCAGCAATAACCCGATATCTAAAAGCCCCCGGTCAATCCGCTCTTTAATATCATCGGAATCCCCACTATAGATTTCAAACGTGACGCCCGGATACTTTTCCCGGAAGGAAGCGATTGCCTCCGAAAGGAACTGCATGCTTTTCAGCTCGCCGCTGCCGATAGACACCACGCCGCTGATCTCGCCGCGGTGGGAAAAGTCCCTTTTTGTTTTTTCGGCAAGCGATACAAGCTCCTGTGCGCGGCGTTTGAGCAGCATGCCGTCATCCGTGAGGATGATATGATGATTGCTGCGCTGGAACAGTTTTACGCCGAGTTCTTCTTCTAACTGCGCAATCTGACGGGAAAGGGTCGGCTGTGTGACATGGAGCAGCTCGGCCGCCCTGGTGATATTTTCTTCCCGCGCCGCCATAAGAAAATAGTTGAGTACCCGTAATTCCGTAGAAATCCCCCCTTCCTGTATGTAGATAGTATAGCACAGAGGAAGGCGCGGCGCAACATTTCTGGATGGGCGGAACGGAAAGCGCTGTGCGGAGCGGCGAAGGTGTTCCCGCTTTTGCCTTTGAACACACAACTAACAGAAGCTGCCCTCCATGGGGCAGCTTCTGTTACTTTTCCACCGTTTTTTGCAGTCACATTTTTTGCAGGAGTTAGGATAAGCGATCTGCCCCACAGCCCGCGCTGCTCAGCCTAAATAAGGCAATCAAAGCATCTCATAGCACACACGGGCCAGGTAATCCGTGGACCGTACCGCGAGCGCCTCGCCGAAATACAGCTTGGCCTTGCCCGCGTCGTGCAACCCCAGAGCGGCAAGCCCCGTCAGGAAATACGCCAGGGCGCGGTCTATCTTGGCGGTGTCGTGTTCAAACGGAAGCGTTGTGACTAACGATTTTGTAAAATACGGGTATCGCCCGCCGTTTTCGATCAGGTGCGCGGCGCTGTCCAGCATCCGCCTGTAGCATGTTTCCGCTTCTTTCGGTCTGCCCAGCTTTTCCAGGCTTTTGCCCGCATAGTATCCCATAGCGGGCGCGGCGCAGGTATCGGACGCCGCCTTTTCAAATGCCGCTTTCGCTTTGTCAGCCGCCCCCATGGCTTCCCACGCAAGCCCTTTATGGTACTCTAAATGGGCGATGGCGGGCGTGGTGGGCGATTTCTGCATATTGAAGTTTTCCGGGTACTTATCGCAGTCTGTCAGTTCGCGCAGCGCCCGGTCCGGGTCGCCCTGTTCGAGCGCCTGCCGCGCCAGCAGGATGGATACGTCGTTGAAAGTGTTTATGACAACGCCCTCGCCGCCCTCATAGGGATGGAAAGTCCGCTCCAGCAGCAGCCGCTTTGCTTCGGCATACCGGCCCGCCTCGATCAGTGTCGTCACATATTTTACATAGGTGTCGTCGTGCCCGCGCGTCAACTGCGGGTATTGCTCAAACAATGCTAACCGCTGCGCGAGGGGCGCGTCCGTCGCGCGCAGGTATTGTATTAGCTCAAAGAACACGCGCGTGTCTGTCTTGTCCATATCAAAGGCGGTGCGAATCAGCGTGCCCGCCTCCTCGCGGCGTCCCAACTTGTCAAAGTAGGCGATCGCCAGGTTCCGGTACGCGGTGGGGAAGGACGCGCCGTTTTGCACGGAGGCTTCAAACGCGCGCACGGCCTGCGGCGCATTTTTCGCGCCGTAGTAGATATTTCCCAACAGGTACGGCGCGACCGCGTCGCGCGGGTTCTTGCGCATGGCATGTTGCAGGACAGGGATAGAGTCCAGCCGCGCGTGCAGGCACCCGACCGGCGAGCGCCGCGCCGCCTGCTCCAAAAGAAGGTTTTCTTCTTCCGCGCAGCCGCACAGCCCTTCATAGTACGCCGCGTAGTAATCTACGATCACCGGCCCCTGCACTGCCCGCAGGACATCGGCGGCCTCGCGGGTAAAGCCCGCGGCGGCGTAGTCAATGGCGATATCAAGGCGGTATTCCCAGGCGCGCGCCAGCATTCTGTCAAGCGTCTCATCAGCGGAGGGCTGCCCCATTGCCTTCCTCAACAGGACGCGCTCGTACCGCGCGGTAAAGTCTAATTTGTCAACGTCGAGGATTTTATCCAGCACGGCAGCGGCTTCGTCAAACCGGCCCAGGCGGCGCAGTACAGCGGCTTGCAGCTTCATGGCTTTCCAGTTTGCGCCGTTTGCGTACAGGGCCTCCTCTAAGTGTGCCAGCGCCAGCGTATAATCCCCGCGCTTGCAGTCGATTTCGGCAAGGGAGAAGTAGCCGGACGATTTGTTGGCAAAGCCCCAGATCGCTTTGAACAGGTTTTCATATGCCTCATCGTCGCGCCCCATCAGCTTTTGCAGCACGCCTAAACTGTAGTACGGTTCGGTGTCGTAGGGGTGCGGGTTGCGCTGTGTGGAAATGGCAATGGCCTTGGCGAAATACTGCTCGGCTTCCTCAAAGCGGCCCCGTTCCATCAGCAGCTTGCCCATCAGATGGTTCAGGTTCACATGGTTTTTGTTGATGTCCAGGCCGCGCCGCACATAGTCCATCGGGTCATAGTAGGGGTGGCGGTACTGGTACAGGTGCAGCGCGTGATAGTAGATTTCCTCCGCGTCATCCATATTCGTCTCAGGCGGCGTCTCAGTCAGGGGCGGCGGGACTTCGCTGCCGTGGTAATCCTCCGGCTGATAGGAGACAAGCGCCGTGCCGTCCGCCGCGTACAGCGTGATGCAGTATGCGTGCGGCTTTGCGTCCACGGCCTGGCAGGTGTCCCGGAAGGGGGCGTCGGGCGCGATATCCGCTGTTTTGTCGTACAGCACATCCCCTTTGCAGGTGACGACCACGCGGCATTTTTCCCGCCGCTCCGTCGTGTTGAGCGCAAAGCGGACAATGCCGTCCTCAATCGCAAAGCCGATGGCGCCGTTGATGTTGGCGCTTTTCACCTCGCCGATCCCGCGGATGGGGTACCAGAACTGCTCGGCGGTCTTATACTCATAGGGCATGATCCATCCGAAATCCGGCTGGTTGCAGGTGTAGACGCCCGTCATCAGCTCTACATAAGGGCCGTCGTCGTCCGAGAGGTTCTTGAACCATGCGCTGCTGAAATCCGACACGCCCCATGTAAACATTTTCTTGCCGGGGCTGATATGCCTGTCCGCGATATGCACGATGCCGCTGTCCCTGCCGAAATCGTAGCCGGACAAAAAGTCGTAGCGGGAACCATAGGTGAAGAAGCTGTCCGGGGCGGGTACGTTGGGGAAATGCCGCACGTCGGTGCCGCTGCCATAATCCACCACGTTTTTATACAGGCCGTTGAGGACAGGGAATTTCGAGGTCGACGCCCACGCATGGCCGGACGCCCAGTGGATGTCCTCAGGGAACACGGCCATCCAGTCCTTGTTGACGGCCACCGCCAGATTGGCCCACCACATGAACGTCTGCGGATAGGGCGTGCGGTTAAAAAAGCGTATCTTCGCCTGGATATAGCTTTTGCCGGGGTATACTGTGACGCCCACCATCGCTTTGGTGCGGTTCAGCGGCTCTACCTCGCCCATCCACACGGTCTTGCTGCCGTCGGGGTTCGTCTCCGTGAACCAGTCCACGGGCTTAAATGTGGTGGGGCGATGGTGCTGCGGCCAGTTGAATTCTATCCCGCCGGAGATCCACGGGCCGCACAGGCCGATCTGCTGGGGCTTGATCTTCCGGTTTTTGTAGATGAAATCATACTGGTTGGTTTTGTCAAGCGCGGAATAGATACGCCCGCCCAGTTCCGGCAGAAGCGTCACGTCGATAAATTCATTTTCCAGGCGCAGTGCGTTGTAGGTCACGTCCGTGGCGGTATCGCTCAGCTTGTCGCAGATGGGCATGGGGAATACCTTCCCTGTTGCGCCCTGATGGTTCCTGCACTCATAAAAAATGGGGTTTTTCTCATCCGGGTACGGGGCATAGGTCGGGATGACCTTCTCCTCCCGGACACACATGACTTCTTTCATAACGTCTCCTTTTCCATGTATCATGTTGTTTCCCCGCCCGCAGGGCGGGGAAACAACGGAAATTCCTGCTCGTTTTCAGGTGGTTTCACAATAGCGCCGCACCATCTTCTGGAATACATGATAGGCGGGCTTCGGGTTCCCGGTGCGGTCCAGCATCCCCCAGCCGCACTCATGCGGGCAGTTTTCCCGGCCGCAGAAGCACACGGGGTCATCCTGCCAGTCGTACTGGAAAAAGCCGATCACTTTGTCGTTTTCAAAAAACAACTTCATAGCTTCTTCAAAATATTCCGCCTGGATCTGTTCGTTGTGCGCGCCTTTCCACGCATACGCCCACGCGCCGCGCGCGCAGACGGGGAACTCGCCGTCCTCGTTCGGCGCTTTGTTCGGCTCCGGACCCCATCCGTCCGTCAGGTACGCGCCGATGGAAGAATAGCCCCACTCGGCGATCAGGATCGGGCGTTTGGTGATGGCATGGATACGGTCGATGGTGTCCGTCCAGTCATACGGCGTGCCGGGGTGGTGCGAACCGAAGTAATAGTCCACGCCTGCCCAGTCGAAGTACACGTCGCTTGATTTGCTGTAAAGCTGTTCATAAAAATAGGTCGATTCCGGGTTCGTCATGCAGGAAGTGTTGATATACACCGCCGCGCCGGGGTTGGCCCGTTTGATGCCCCGTGCCGTCTTATACATGAACCGGCACGCCTGTTCAGGCGTCATCTCGCCGCGGAAGCGTGTGATGTCCATTTCGTTCGCGATTTGGAACGAATCGACTTTCCCTTTCAGCTCCCCCGCCGCGAAGGCAAAGCCCTCCTCAATGGCGTCGTAAAACCCGTCGCTGTCAATACCGCCCAGCCAATCGGGGATAAAGCGCTGGAACACGAGCGCGCGGGATGACTTTGACGCATACATCATGCCGTAGCTCATGGTGACGCCCGTGACCTGAAAGCCGTTTTCACGCCAGAAGTCGATCTTCTTCTTACACGCGATATACTTGTCCGCCAGAACTGTGCGGGAGGCGTCGGCAAAGGGGTAGGGGATCATGGCCCGGACCCACTCGATGCCCGCCGCGTGCATCAGCGCCACATCAGGGTTGGGCTGGAGGCAGCTTACTCCGATCATTTTCTTCATATTGTTCACCTCACGCGCATGCGCTTATTTGTAGGGGGTCCATTCAGTGCCCTGTTCCTTCGCGGCCTCGTTCACTTCCTGCGTCACGGCCTCTAAATTGTATTCGCGGTAGAGCGTGTCGACATACTTCTGCCAATCCGCCTCAAAGTCTGTGGTCTGCATGATAATCTTGACAAGCTCCTGGCAGGCCCATGCGTCCGCGTCAAATTCCGCAAGCTGGGGCGTGAACAGGTACTTGGAGAAATCGACCGGGTAATTGTACGGCCAGTAGGTTTCCATCAGCACCCTGTCCGCTTCTTTGTCCCACTCGGTTACGCTGGAATCCACCGCGTCGGGGATGCCGTCCAGGTGCCAGCTTGCCAGGCTGCCCATCAGCGAGAACGTGCCCGCCATGCCGAACTGCACCGGCGCGCCGTCGGCGTTTGTGAGCAGGGTGCGGTACTCGCCGTCCACCACTTCATAGTCTTTGCCTTCCTCGCCCCACGTCGCATAGATATAGCCGTCTGTATCGCACAGCCAATCATAAAACGCGAGGATGCGGTCCAGTTTGGCGTCGTCCACCTTGGAGGAGATCAGTGTGCAGGACCAGTACGTTTTCGGCGCGCTGTTCCTTTTGCCGTCCTCCATGGTCGGCAGCGGCAGGAAGCCGATCTGGTCTTCTATATTCGCGTCGGGGGCGATCTTTTCAAAGTACTGCGTGCGGTACAGTTTCGCGTTGCTCAGGTTCATGTTGTAAGGCATCACGCCCAGCGTGCCCGTAGACATTTTTTCGCGCAGCTTTGTCTCGTCGGATAGCACGAATTCCGGGTCCAGACCGCCGGACAGGTACATTTCATGCAGCCATTCCGTGGCTTCCTTCGCCTTTTCGGAGATCAGGCCATAGGTCCACGCGCCGTCCTCCAGCATCCACGGGCGGTAGCCAAACATCGGGTAGATCAGATTGATAAAGAAGCCCATGCCGTTGTTCTGGCCGTTGGAATTGCCCATGCCGTAGGTGTCGGCCTTTCCGTTGCCGTCCGGGTCCTTCTGGGCCATATCCGTGAGGAACTGGCCGAATTCGGAGATCGTCATCGGTTCATCTAAGTTCGTATAACCCAACTTCTCCGCCCAATCCTTGCGGTAGTAAAAGCCGATGGGGTCGCCGTTCATGTCGGAAGGGATGCGGTCGTCGCGGGGGATATGGTACATCTGCCCGTCCGGCATTGTCTCATAGGCGTATTTTTCCATCACACGGTTCACATTGGGGTATTTGCTGTACAGCTCCTTCGGAATGGCGCGCACAAGCTCCTGGTCCACCAATTTCTTGAATTCCAGCTTGTCGTCCCAGCCGAGCGCGACGAACATGTCCGGCAGGTTGTCGGACGCCGCCAGCGTGCTGATCTTTTCGCGGTAATCCGCCTGTGTGATCGAGACAATCTGCATATTGATGCCGTACTCGTCCCGGATCTTCGCCATGACGCGTTCGCCGTATTCATTGCCGTTCGGCTCCGCGAAGTTCCACATGGCGATGGATACGTCGATGGGTTCCTGGCTGGGTGTGTCCGCGCCGCTGTCCGATGCAGCGCCGCCTGAGGACGAGGTGCCGCCCGAAGACGTGCTGCCGGGTGACGCGCCGCCCGACGAAGTGCCGCTGCTCGCGGGGGAGCCGCAGGCCGCCAGGGAAAACAGCATACATACCAGTATGAGCGCGCTGATGATCCGTCTGTGCTTTTTCATAATGACCTCCTTATGGACAGCCGCTGGCGCGGAGTGTTCAATCGCGGAGCTGTTTCCGTGTATTCCCCCGCCCGTAGGGCGGGGGAATACACAAAAGTACCCCGCTTTGGACACGCCCCGCTGGCGCGGCCTGTTGATAGAGCCGTCCGCGGCGCGGACGGGGGCTTCCGTTTTGTACGCGGGCAGGAGCGCTCAGCTTTTGATGGAGCCGACCATGATGCCCTGCGCAAAATACTTTTGCAGGAATGGGTAGACGGCTGCGATGGGCAGGATAGCGACGACAGCCGTGGCCATTTTGGTGCTTTCCTTGGCGACGAAGGTGCCGGAATGGATATAGGAAGCGAGCATGGAGGATGTGGCTGCGTCCTTGACAATCAGGTTGCGCAGCACCAGTTGCAGCGGGAACAGCATCGCGTCGTTCAGGTACAGCATCGCGTTCCACCACTCGTTCCATTTTTCCACGCCGTAAAACAGCGTAATTGTCGCGATGATGGGGGTGGAGACGGGGAGGACGATACTCCACAGGATTCGGAAAACGCCCGCCCCGTCGATCCGCGCCGATTCCTCCAGTGCCTCCGGCAGGGACGCGAAGAAATTTTTCATAATGATCAAATACCAGGTGTTGACCGCCGTCGGCAGGATCATGCTCCACACCGTATCGTACAACCCAATGTTTTTCACAAGCAGGAACGTGGGAATCATGCCGCCGTTGAAAAACATGGTGACGACGATAAACAGGAAGATAATCTTCCGGCCTGGAAGCTGCTTTTTCGACAGTGCGTAGGCCGCGCCGACGGTGGCGGCCATGCTCAGCGCCGTGCCTGCCACGGTGATAAATACCGAGACGCCAAAGGAATTGAGCAGTTCACTGGTGGAAAAGATCTGCCGGTACGCGGCAAAGGTAATCTCCTTGGGGAATAGCATCAACGGGTTTTCCACATACTCTTTGTAATCGGAGATGGAAATGACAATCACGTTCCAGATGGGGAAGACCATGAGGAGGGCGATCAGTGTAAAAAACGCGTAATTGAACCACTCGAACGGTGAGACGCGCCGTTTTTTCGGCTTCACAGCAACCCCTCCCCCTCATTGACGAGCTTGGCCGCTTTGTTGACGAGCAGCACCAGCGCCACGTTGATAACAGATTGCAGCAGGCCCGCTGCCGTGCCGAGGCTGAACTCGCTTTTCAGGAAAAATTCCCGGTAAACATAGGTGTCTATGATGTCGCCCACGCTGTAAACGGGTGCGGAGTACAGATTGAACACCTGGTCGAACCCCGCGTACATGACACGGCTGGTCGTGAGGATGAGCATGATAATCACCGTACTTTTGATGCCGGGCCATGTGATATACAGCGCTTTTTGCAGGCGGTTTGCGCCGTCCATGGTGGCTGCCTCATACAGCTCCGGGTTGATGCCCACGAGTGCCGCGACATAAATGATGGTGTCCCATCCCACTTCTTTCCACAGGTTCGACAGGTACAGGATGGGCCGGAACGCCTCCGGGGAGATCAGCAGGTTCACAGGTGAACCGCCAAACGCCTGGATGATCTTATTGACCGCCCCGCCGTTGACGGTAAAGATGGCCTCCAGGATCCCCGCCATGATAACCCACGAAAGGAAATGCGGCAGATAGAGGAATGTCTGAACAGTCCTGCGGAAAAAGCGGCCCCGCAGCTCGTTGATAAGGACAGCAATGAGGATGGGCACCGCGAAGGTGAGCAGGATACGGCTGACGCTGATGATCAGTGTGTTCGCTATGGCGGTCCGGAAGCCGGACGAGGCGAACAGCTTCTGGAAATTGGCAAAGCCCATCCACGCGCTCTCCCAGATGCTCTTACGGTACGAGAACTGCTTGAACGCCAGCAGTACACCGTACATCGGCGCGTATTTGAACACCGCGAAGTATACAAGAGCCGGGAGCAGCAGCAGGTAATAGGGCCAGTACCGCAGTACGCGAGCCATACCCGCCTTGTGTTTTGGCGGAGCGTTGTGCATTTCGGATCCCCTCCTTTTTGAAAGATGTCCGGGCTGGACGGAAAGCCGTGCCCAGAGGCAGTTTTCCCGAAAGCCCGCCGGAGGGTCGCCGACCCCATCCACAGCGCCCGTCCAGATGGCACGTCTGCCCGGCTGGACGGGCGCGAAGGAATCGGTATGCCCCTCGCATAATCCCATTATACGGTGTATTCACGGAAACTGAAATGAAGATTTTTTCTGAAACAGTTGCACTTTTTTTCAAAGTTCGCAATTTTCCGGCACAAGGCGCACGTCAAATGCTATAATCGGATGGGGGCAGGGGACTCAATTTTGCCTGTTTTTTCCCGCCACGCAAGATTGCAGGCATTGATTTCCCTGCGGAATGGGGGAGGCCATGAAACGAAAAACACGTTCCTTCAAAAAGCGCGTCCAGCGAATCCAGATCCTCACACTGCTGATTTTCCTGGTGTTGTATACATCCACCTACCTGTTTTACCGCGGCGCCTATACGAGCAAGATCATCAGCATGAACACGCGGATCGTGGAACAGACCTCGCAGACGATCCGGGAAAACAACCGAAACATCACCGACACGATCGCGTCCTTTGTCTCAAACGCCACCGTACAGGCGTACCTGTCTGAAGAAGACCTGTATGAAAAATCCATCTTGCAGCGCTCGCTGTCAAACCTGCTGCTGAACTACCACGGCCTGCACCCGATGCTGCGCGCGGTTGCCGTGCTGGAGCCGAACGGCAGGAACACCCGCACTGGCAGCGTCGCCTACCGGGATTTTCAGCGCATTTTGGAAAACACAGACGGCAAAACGGTATCGGACCTCATCCTCTCAGATACGGGTGAGCCGCTGATCGCCATGCGCCATGTCATCAACAGCCCCAGTGATTTTGGCCGGACGCTGGGGGAATGCGTGTTTGTGTTCAACACCTCGTACCTGCTCGGAGGTATCCGAAGCGCCTCGCTGGAAACGGAATCGGAGTTCTATATCGTTGATGCCGCCGGTACCATCCTGTACCCGGCGCGCTCCGCCGCGGTCCTGCTGCCGCTCGCGGAAGAATACGGCTTGCCGCCGGATGCCGGTTTTGCGCCCAAGGTGTACCGGGACGGCAAACAGGTGGTGGTTTTGCAGCGGATCAACGATATCAACTGGCGCGTCATCTCCGCGACACCGGCCGACGTACTGCTGAACGACTGGAAGAACCTGAGCTACCTCCTGCTTGCCATCGCCGCGCTGACTTTCCTGGCGCTGACCGGCACCTCGCTGCTATTTTATGACCGCACCGCGAAAGCGCTTTCCAGCCTGATCAGCGGCATCGGCCGGATTGAGAAGGGAAGTTCCCGCTATGTGGACAGTCTGGACGATACCTATGAATTCCAGGCGCTGGCGGGCAGCTTCAACCGCATGCTGGAAAGGCTGTATCGGCTCCAGCAGAGCGACCTTGACAACCAGCGGCGGATCTTCCAGCGGGAGCTGGAAAACAAGCAGACGCAGATCCTGTTTTTGCAAACGCAGATCAACCCGCATTTCCTGTATAACACGCTGGAGTGCATTAACAGTGCCGGGGCGGTATACGGCTCATGGGAGGTCCAGCAGATGGCCGTCTCGCTGGGTGAGATCATGCGCTATGCCATTAAGGGGAGCAGCCTTGCCACACTGGCGGATGAAGTGCAGATTGTGGTCTCTTACCTCTCCATCCAGAAGGTGCGCTTCCCGGACAGGGTGTCGCTTACCCTCGATATCCCTAAGGAGCTGGAACAGATACGGATGCTCAAGCTGCTGTTGCAGCCGATCGTGGAAAACAGCGTCATCCACGGCATTGAGCCGGTCGCGAAAAAGTGCGCAATCCATATTGCCGCGTCGGCGCGGGAGGGCGAAGTGACGGTGTGTGTCCGCGATTCCGGCAAGGGGATCGGGGCGGAAAAGCTGAGGCAGATCCGCGAGACACTGGAAAAAAATACCGATGGCTTTTTCAACGAGACGAAAAGCATCGGCCTGGCGAATATCGACCACCGCATCAAGCTGTTTTACGGCAGCCGATACGGCGTTTCCATCGACGCGGACCTGGAGGGTGGTACAACGGTGTGCGTTACGTTCCCGGCAGACCCGCAGCAGGAGATTCCGCGCCCTGCGGGGGATGGGGACAATCCGGCGGACGCGTCTGCCGTCTGGCTCCCGTGAAAGGGTGCTGTGAAAGTACGTTTCCGCAAGAACACTTCGCTGCAAAGGCCCAGACGCGTTCCCTCGATTGGGCCTTTCCCGGAAAGGCAGGGACGGAATGAAATATAAAGTAATCCTTATCGACGACGAGCCGCTGATTCTCAAAGGCTTCCTGAAACGGATCGACTGGGAGGGGCTTGGGTTCCAGGTGAGCGGCATCTTTTCCGATTCCCAGGCGGTACTGGAATACTTCCGCACAGGGTCCGCGGATCTGGCGATATTGGATATCCGCATGCCGGAACTGTCCGGCGTCGAACTGATGCGGCAAATCGGGCGCGTCAGCCGCTGCCGCTTCCTGGTCGTGAGCGGCTATTCGGAATTTGAATACGCGCAGGCGGCGCTGCAATCCGGCGCGCTGGATTATCTTGTGAAGCCGGTGGCGAACCATGCGCTGTCCGCCGCCGTCATTGCGGCAAGGCAAACGCTGGACCGCGCCCGCGAGTACCGGACGGGCAGACTGCGGCAGGCGCTCCAGGGCGCGGGGGAACGCTGCGATTTTGATGAGGCGTTTTGGAAAAGCCTGGACGTGTACCAGATGCCGCCCGCGTTTTGCTGTGCTGTCAGCGCGCGGGAAATACTTTCCTGCGGCGTGCCGGAAACACGGGCCGTCCCGCTGTTTTCCCAAAGTGGGATGCACTTTTTCCTGTTGTGTTTTTATGGCCCCGTCCAGAAGCCGGAGGATGGGCGCGAAACGCACTTTTCCGAACTGTATACAGAGCCGGGCTGCCTGCATGATGCCATCGCGGCGCTGTATGATGCCAGTTGGTTCCCTTTCCTGACATATATGCCAGCGCCGGACGCCGGCACAGCGCGCCTGGAGAGCCTTGCCGCTTCTCTGCGGCGCGCCCTCGATGCGCACGACCGGGAAAGCGCGTCGGCGCTTCTGGACGGCCTTGCCAATATCTTTCGTCAAAACAGGTATGCCATGCGCTATTTTGAAAATATTTTCAATGAGAGCTGCTCCCTGCTCACAGCGGAGCCTTCGCATTTTCCCATCCAGGTACCGGCAAAGGAGATCGCTGCCGCGCACGGTACGATCGACGGCGCACAGGATTTCCTGCGCCATATGCTTGCCAGCCGTTTCCAGCAGGAAAACGGCCTGTTGAGCAGCCGGGAGATCGTGCAGGCGATCGTAAATGATATCCGGTGCAATTATCACACGGAGCTTTCCTTAAAGGCGTATGCGGACCGGTATTACCTCAGCGTGTCGTATCTTTCGATATTGTTCAAGAATGAGACGGGGGAAAGTTTCATATCCCTTTTTACGCGGGTGCGCATGGAAAACAGCGCGAACCTGCTGATCGCGAGCGATCTTCCGATCGAACAGGTCGCGCACGCCTGCGGGTACCGGGATGTATCGTATTTCAATCGGGCTTTCAAAAAGTACTATGGCACCACACCCGCCGCCTATCGGGTCCGGCAGAGGCAGGAGGGGAGTACGTCAAACGCATGAAAGGCTGATTGATAGGATGCCACGTCTTGAGCTTTCCACCCTTGACATCCAGCTTCCTTCAAATTTCACTTCACAGTGGATACCCTTGCCTTCGGCTAACGCTTCCTGCTGCCGAGCGCGTAGTGGACTTTCACCACCAACTTGTTGCCCATGCCGGGCACACAAATATAAGGCGCAGTGAGCGAAGTGGCCGCTGCGCCTTATATTTTTTACGTTTTGTTGTCCTCTTATACCGCATTTTGGCTGGGCGAATTTTGTCCTGTTTTGACAGAATCATGGTTGATAAAATGTGTGGCACTTCAAAAGGGGCAGTATATAGCCTTACTTATAGAAGCAAACGAACCTGCGGCCTTGCGCACTTTCCATTTTTCCCTATTCGCACTTCCATTGATACCGCTTCAAATCTACATGGCCGCTGTCTTTCAGCAAAACGCCCTCCTGTTCCAAAAGGCCGCGCTGTTCCCGCCAGCCGGGCACAAGCCTGCCCGCATGATTTACCACACGATGACAGGGGTATTCGCCATAGTATGACGCACGGCTGAGGACCCTGCCCACAAGCCTTGCATTCTTCTCCCTGCCAATCAGGCGGGCAATTTGCCCATATGTAGCGACACAGCCCTCCGGTATCTCCTCCACAACAGAGAGGATCTCATAGATCAGGCCGTCCTCTAAAACCGGCTTCATCACAGCGCCGTCCCCTTTGTTGGCACAAACAGCCTTGTCATATCCACGCCCTCCAAAGTGAGCAGCTTTTTCTTTCGCTCTACACCGCCCGCATAGCCTGTCAGACTGCCGTCCGTGCCCACTACACGGTGACAGGGGACGATGATGGAAATTTCATTGTGCCCCACCGCGCCGCCTACGGCCTGCGCTGACATACGGGACAGGCCGCGCTTTTTGGCGACACGTTTTGCAAGATCACCATAGGTCGCTGTTTCCCCATAAGGTATCTGTGTGAGAAGCTCCCATACGGAAAGCTGAAAATGAGAGCCGATCATGTGGAGAGGCGGCATAAAATCCGGCTCACGCCCGGAAAAGTAGATATCCAGCCACTGTCTTGTCTCTGTAAAAACCGGCGTTTCCTTTTCCTCATGCTCGCTGTCCAAACCGAACGCGTAAAACTTTTCGCCCTCAAACCACAGGCCGGTCAGCCCGGCTGCGTCACAGGCAAGTAAAATCTCTCCTAAGGGGGAGCGGTATGTTGTTGTGTACTGCATGGGTTTATCCCTTCTGTTCTCACATTTTCTTTATTGTATCATCCGGTTTCTGTTCTGTCAAATCCCTATGCAGATATAGAAGGTATAGAAGGAATTTATCCTTCGTTCTGTCTGGCGGCATTGGCCCTGTCTAATACAGCCGCGTCGATACCACTGCAAAGTACAATATAGCCCACCCAGAAAAGGCCGTACAAAACCAATGGCTGTGCAAGCTGCGGGACAGGGGCCAGAAAGCCCAACGAACCGTGCAGCAGGCCAGTGACAAGATTGAACGCGCAGGAAACCGGAATAAAAAGCAATATCCACGTATTGGACAGCAGGAACGTCTGCTTTGCCTTTTCCTTTTTGCCGGTATTCAGCACCTGCCCCGCCAAAAATATTCCTGTGCCCAGCGCCATCAGGGCCAGCCCTACGCCGGTTGCGTAGAACTCCTGTTTATCCTTCCAGATAAAGACCGCCGCCAACAACCCAACTATATTGATGACAGTGCCGCCGATGGTAAACAACATGGCGCTGTACCGCTTTTCCGCGCTGCGCACGGGTTCAATGCCTTTCAAAATATAGTCCGTTGTGGTTTCAAAAAAATCGCTGAGCAGGATCACCTTGTCGATATCCGGCAGACTCTGTTCGCTCTCCCATTTGGACACAGCCTGCCGGGACACGCCAATATGGTCGGCAAGCTCCTCCTGTGTGATGCCCTTTGCTTTGCGCAGGATTTGTATCCTGTCTGCAATATTCATCGCTGACGCCTCCTTGTGTTTGGGGAGTGTCCAGATATTTCCGTATGTTTCCCTGTCCGCAGGACAAAGGCACACCAAAACTCTTTGCTTCGTCCGCTCCCCTATGTTTGATAGGCAACAGCATAGCACAAAACGCGGTTTCCTGTCTACCATCGCCGCCTTGCAGCCGCGCAACCGGAGGTTGCATCCTGTATATTTTACCTCGCGCGGCCTTCATTCAGCCTCGCGAAACGGGAATATTCATGTTTTGTCAATGGGCCTGTCAGTTTTTCGGAGGGGAAATGGCCTCTGAATCTTTCATTAAATCTGCCGCCGCTATATGGGGATTGTGGTATCTGGTCCGATTTTCCGGCAAGGAAAGCATTCTGGTGATCATGGTGTTCAGCCTGCGATGGGCATCCGGCGTTTTGAACTGGATGGCTTTTGCGGGACAATAGGCCACGCACGCATTACACCCTTCGCAGGCATGGTTCCAGACGGGGCGCTGATTCAAAAAGGTAATATTTTTGCATGGGCAAACCTTTCGGCAGACTTCACAGCCGATACAGGCGTCCGAGGTATAAAACCCCTTGTCATATTCATGCTGGATCTTCAAAAGCGGCAGCAGCAGTTTTGGGTACAGCCATTTTGAAACGGGCGACATTACGGGATACTTTCTCAACTTCCTGCCCGCGATTTCCTTCCCAATCCGCCGCGCTTCCTTATCAGCAAGCGGCACCATGACCTTTGCGGGCGGGAATGGTTCGTAGGCGATACACTGGCTCGCTACACAGTGCAAAGCCCTTCCATAGCGCAGGCACGCACCCTTTTTCCGCAGGGCGGCGCTAACGGTTTCAAAACATCTGCCGTGGATGGCAACATAGGTAGCCACCATGAATATGTATGCCCTCGGATTGATTTGAAGGTTCGCAATAAACGCCTTTACCACTTTGGGGACATCCCACTCGTAGACAGGGCAGACAAAGCCAATCATATCCGCCGATGCAGCAGACATATCTTCGGGGTCACTTCGCATGGAAACCAATCTCGCTCCGCCTATTTCTTTTGCAATCACCCGCGCGGCGCGCAGACTGTTTCCTGTGCCGCTGAAATAGAAAATCACTTTCTCCATATGTTTCTCCTTTTTTGTGTAATACCCTTGCGGCTTTTCCATTTTGATTATATAATACAGAAAAGCCGAATGCAACAGCGAGCTGTAATGTGTTACATATTCATTGAAAATGTGACGGGAGAAGCATATGAACACAACAAATGGGAAAATCGCGGTGCGGTCAAAGCAGAAAATGGCGCAGGCTTTATTGCGCTTGATGGAACAATATGATTACAAAGAAATTACGGTAACGCAAATCGCACAGGAGGCGCGGCTGTCCCGAAAGACGTTTTACCGTCTGTTTTCTGATAAAGATGATGTTTTGGCTGTGTTTTTTGACGGACTATTTCATGAGTATTTTTCGCAGATTCAGGCACTTAACGTACCGCATTATTGGGAAGTAATGCAGTTGTTTTTTGATTTCTGGGAAACACGGAAGAAACTGCTTTTCCTGCTGCAAAAGAATCATTTACTGTCGCGCGTTTTGGAGCAATCGTATCAATACTCCATGCAAATCTTTACATTTGTCCGTTCCCAGGAAATTG
>CANCXY010000038.1 GCA_947381875.1 uncultured Clostridia bacterium
CCGGGCGCTGCCCGGACCTTCCAGATGCTCTGTCTCTGGACTCCGCGGCCTTTCCGACTCGCTAAGAGCCGCCGCTTCGCGGCTGCTGCTCGCTTGGACGCGCCTGCGGGCGCAGTGAAAAGGCCGACGAAACTTTTATAGCTCCCTCTGGTTCAGTTTTTTGAGGCGGCTGCCACGCCCGCAGCGCTCGGCGTTTCTTCCACAGCAGGCCCTGTGCTTTCCGGCGCGGGCTTTTTCAGAATATCCATAAATTCCTCGCCGGTGATCGTCTCTTTTTCCAGCAGATACTTTGCCAGCGCGTGCAGGTGCGGCATATCGCTTTTTAAGATGTCCAGCGCCTTTTCATGCGCGGCGCGGATGATCTCCACCACCTCGCGGTCCACTGCCGCCGCTGTCTCGGCGCTGCACGCAAGCGTTGCGTCGCCGCCCAGGTACTGGTTTGTCACTGTCTCCAGCGCCGTCATATCAAAGGATTTGCTCATGCCCAGGCGCGTCACCATACTGCGAGCCAGCTTTGTCGCCTGTTCGATATCGTTTGACGCACCGCTCGTCACGCTGCCGAAAATGATCTCCTCCGCACTGCGCCCGCCCGTCAGTGTGGCGATCTTCGCCAATGCCTCCTCTTTGGAGAGCAGCACGGTATCACTTTCCGGCGTCTGCATGGTATAGCCCAACGCACCCGAAGTACGCGGCACAATGGTAATCTTGGTGACTGGCGCGGAATGCGACTGCTTCGCCGCCACCAGCGCGTGGCCGATCTCATGGTAGGCAACGATCTCTTTTTCACGCGGCGTCAGCACGGCGTTCTTGCGCTGATAGCCCGCCACGACTACATCAACAGATTCCGTCAAATCCGTCTGCGTCACCATGCGGCGGCCGCACTTCACGGCGCGCAATGCCGCTTCGTTGATGAGGTTCGCCAGTTCCGCGCCCGACGCGCCCGATGTGGCACGCGCGACGGCCTTGAAATCAATGTTGTCATCCATCATCACATCTTTGGCGTGTACGCGCAGGATGGCCTCACGCCCCGCAAGGTCCGGCAGCTCCACCGGCACACGGCGGTCGAAACGGCCCGGACGCAACAGCGCCTTGTCAAGTGTCTCCGGCCTGTTCGTCGCGGCCAGGATCACAACGCCGGAGGAACCGTCAAAACCGTCCATCTCGCTGAGGAGCTGATTCAGCGTCTGTTCGCGCTCATCATTGCCGCCTACAAACCCGCCGCCGTCGCGCTTTTTGCCGATGGTGTCGATCTCGTCGATAAACACGATGCACGGCGATTTCTCTTTTGCCTGCTTGAACAGGTCGCGCACGCGCGCCGCCCCCTGCCCGACAAACATCTCTACAAACTCACTGCCCGCGATGGAGAAAAACGGCACGCCCGCCTCGCCCGCTACCGCTTTTGCCAACAGCGTTTTACCGGTGCCCGGAGGGCCGACAAGCAGTACGCCTTTGGGCATCACCGCGCCGACACTGCGGTATTTATCGGGGTTGTGCAGGAAATCGACAATCTCCTCCAGCGCCTCCTTGGCCTCGTCCTGCCCCGCAACGTCGGCGAAGGTCTTTCCTGTCTGCGCGGCCACATACATTTTCGCGTTGCTCTTGCCCATGCCGAAGGACATCATATCGCTGCCATCCATACGCTTTTTCATCATGCGCCAGAAAAGCACCATTGGCAGCACCATAATGGCTGTCGGCAGGATCCATGTGAGCAGGAAATTCAGCAGGGAGCCGTTTTCCTGCGGGATTACGGCGGAAAACTGCACGCCCGCCTCCGTCAGCCGCTCCGACAGCTTCTCATCAGGAAAGACGCCGGTGGAATAGACGCGCTCTTTCCCCTCCTCGTCGGCGGCGACAAAGAAAAGCTGGCGGTTGTCCTCCTGCAGCTCCACGGCCTTGACGCCGCCCGCCTGGAGCTTTTCCAAGAACTGGTCATAGGAGACTTGTGTCACACGCGGCGACATCAGCATCGGGAATACAAAGACATTCAGCAGCATCAGGATGACTGCCGCGATCATGGCATAATAGATAAACGGTTTTTTGCTTGGGGTGGGCTGCTCGTTCATAGAATCTCCTCCTCTGGTATCTGCCGCTTATTGTACCGCACAGGTATGTCAAAATTCCCGTTTCTTTGTAATAAAATTGTGAAAACCGGCTTTGCGCGGGAATATTATCGTGTGTCCCCCGCCCTGCGGGCAGGGGACACACATCATTATTCTACCTGGCATGCGGCGGCCCGGTGCGAAGCCATTCTCAATCGAGCCGGAACACCTGCTCCAGCTTGGGCTGTGCGCCTGTTTCGGGGTCCATTTCCAGTTTTAGAATATCCTTCATATACTCGTTCCAGCGGTCAACAACAGGGCTTTCCGCCTGTACCTTTTCGGCATACGCAACGCCCTTTTCGCACTCATAATAGCCGAACAGCTCATCATTGACATAAAAGATGCTGTAGTTGCAGATGCCCGCTTTTTTCAGCACCTCCACCATTTCCGGCCAAATCTCCGCGTGGCGGCGTTTATACTCCTCTTTGCAGCCGGGCTTGACCCGGCCTTTCCATGCCATATGTTCCATTGTATCTCCCTCCCTTTATTGGCTGATGCGGTCGATCTCCTTTAGCTGCTCCTGTGTGAACGCCGGTCCCTGAAGCATTTTCAGGTTTTCGAGGATCTGTTCCGGGCGGCTCGCGCCGATCAATACGCTTGTGACAGCGCCATCCCGCAGTACCCATTCCAGCGCCATAGCTGCAAGGCTCTCACCGCGCGCGGCGGCGATGTCGTTCAGGGCGCGGATCTGTTCGAGGCGGCGGCCTGTCAAATCCTCCTCCCGCAGGAAACGGCTGGCGCTGCGGGCGCGGCTGTCCTGCGGCACGCCGTTCAGATAGCGGTCGGTCAGAAGCCCCTGTGCAAGCGGGCAGAAAGCAATGATACCCTTGCCCTGCCGCACGGCGGCTTCTTTCAGCCCGTTCTGCTCAATAGTGCGGTTGAAAATGGAGTAGCTGTTCTGGTTGATAATAAACGGCACGCGCCATTCCGTGAGCAGGGCCGCGGCGCGCTCCATTGTCTCCCCGTCGTAGTTGGAGAGGCCCACATACAGCGCCTTGCCGCTCTGCACGGCCTGCGCCAATGCGCCCACCGTCTCCTCAAGCGGCGTCTCCTTATCCATGCGGTGGTGGTAAAAGATATCCACATAATCCACACCCATACGGACAAGGCTCTGATCCAGACTTGCAAGCAGGTATTTGCGGCTCCCGCCGTCACCATACGGCCCTTCCCACATGCCGTAGCCCGCTTTTGTTGATACAATCAGCTCGTCGCGGTGCGCGCGCAGTTCCTCATGCAGGATGCGCCCAAAATTGCGCTCCGCCGCGCCCGGTTCCGGGCCGTAGTTGTTCGCAAGGTCAAAGTGGGTGACGCCGTGCGTGAACGCCGTCAGCACCATAGCCTTCATATTCTCATACGGCGACGTATCGCCAAAATTGTGCCACATCCCCAGCGAGACTGCGGGCAGCTTCAGGCCACTCGCGCCGCAGCGGTGATAGCGCATTGTATCGTATTGTATCTGCATTTTTCTCATTCCTTTCCTATGCCGGGAAAATACACAAAAGCCCCTTCCAACAAGATGGGTTTCCAAAGGGGCTACGCCCCTTTGGCGGAGCCTCTGGCAGGATTCCAAAGGGCAGCGCCCTTTGGGCAGGTTTGGGCGGCAGCCCAACTCACCACGGACTATGGATGCGCGGACAGTGCATGTCCAAACGCGCGGCGCGCATTTCCACATAACAGCCGCACTGCATACAGGTCCCGCCGTCCAGGAAACCGCACTCCTTACAGGCCATCACACGGCGCTCGTATTCCTCGTCGGAGGTGCGCTTTTTGGGCGGCAGCGCGGCACGGTAGCGCTTTACACTCTCGTAATAATCATTTTCATCCGTCATTTCCCGCAAGAGGCAGCGACGGCACTGTTTCGGTTGGGCTTCCATCACGGCTCAACCGTGAACGCCGCCACGCTGCACGCGGGCAGAACTGCGGAAAAGCCCGTATCTGTCAGCGCCGCTTTTAGAGATTTTGGCGCAACGCGGGCGGGAGCGTCGAAATCATTGTAATCGGCGGGGCGGCCTGTCAGCACGCGGCCTGTGACCTTGTTTGCCCGGACGCCCGACAGCAACACATCGACCGGCTTCGCCTCTGTGTCGCAGAGGTTCGCAACTGTGACAAGAATCCTGCCGTCCGCCGCCTCGCTGGCCGAAACGTGCAGATCGGGCACGCATGTGTCCCCTTCGCCATAAATGACTGATGTTTCCGCATACGTCTCCAACTGCTTTGCGCCCTGATGGCCCTTGTACATCTCGAACACATGATACGTCGGTGTCAGCGCCATGCGCGCGCCCTCGGTGAGGACGACCGCCTGCAACACATTGACCGTCTGCGCAATATTCGCCATTGCCACCACATCACAGTGGTCGTTGAACAGGTTCAGATTGACGGCGGCCACCAGCGCGTCGCGCATTGTGTTCTGCTGATAGAGGAATCCGGGGTTGGTGCCCGGCTCTACGTCGTACCATGTGCCCCATTCGTCAATCACAAGCCCTACTTTGCGTTTGCCCTGGTACTGGCGGATAATCCGGCTGTGGTTCTCAATCAGCTCCTCCATGCGAAAGGTCTTTTGCAGGGTGACATAAAACTCCGACCGGTCAAAATTCAGCGCGCTGCCCTTGTGCTGCCAGTCTTCATGGGGCAGCGTATAGTAATGGAGGCTAACGGCGTCAATCACATGCCCGGCGCGCTCCATTTCAGTTTTTGTCCAGTGATAATCCGCCACATTCGCGCCGGAGGCGATCTTGTAAATCGTATGGTCGGGGGAATAATTGCGCAGATAAGTGGCATACTGGCGGCATAAATCGCCGTAGTACTCGGCGCGCATATTGCCGCCGCAGCCCCACGCCTCGTTGCCAATGCCCCAATATTTCACGTTCCACGGCTCCTCGCGGCCATTTTCCCGGCGAAGCTGCGCCATGGGGGAAACGCCGCCCATGTTGCAATACTCCACCCAGTCGGAAAATTCCTGCACGGTGCCACTGCCGACGTTGCCACTGATATACGCCTCGCACCCAATCTGACGGCAAAACTCCATAAATTCATGCGTACCGAAGGAGTTGTCCTCCGTAACGCCGCCCCAGTTCGTATTCACAATCGTTTTGCGCTGCGCCTTTTCTCCGATGCCGTCGCGCCAGTGGTAGGTATCGGCGAAACAGCCCCCCGGCCAGCGCAGGACGGGTACAGCGATATTTTTCAGTGCCTCCACTACATCCGTGCGCATGCCGTTTACATTTGGTATTTCGCTACCCTCACCCGCGAACAGCCCGCCATAGATGCAGCGGCCCAGATGCTCCGAAAAATGGCCATAGATATTCGGGTCGATCCTCCCCGCCGAGCGGTTCGCATTTACAAAAAGATGTGCCATATCATACTTTCCCCCTACTGTTTTTAGTTTCCCCTGCCTTCCAAAGGATAACATATATAAGATAGGCGCAAAAATGCAATTTTTGCGCCATGATGGGATTCCAAAGGGGGCTTGCCCCCTTTGGCGGAGTCCAGAGGCAGAGCCTCTGGGCAGGTTTGGGCGGCAGCCCAATATTTTCCTGTCTGTCCCTGGCTCTATTATAGCGTAAGGAAACGGGTTTCGCAAGGGACAAGTTCTACAGTCACACGGCCTTTTTCCGTCTCGATTTGCGCGGTGTGGGGCGCGGCCTCGTCGTTGTTGGCAACTACCAGCGTTTTCCGCGCGGCAAACCATGCGCATTCCACGGCGGGGTGGTCGCTCAACGCCATTTGGGTGAGCGGGCGGCCCGTCGACCAAAGCAGCAGGTTCAGCAGCAGGCGCGCGTTTTCGCTGCTGTAGGAAAAGCCGGAAAGGTATACGCCCCTACCTTTGCCGAAATTGTGGGCGGCAAGGGTGGGTATGCCGTCGGCGGCGCAAAGCACGCGCGTGTCCGCGTCTGTCAGATACAGGTGGCCATGCGCGGGGATGTTTGCGCCCTCCGGAATCAGCCCATCCACCGGCTGCGCCTGGACGGGCCAGCGGCCATGACAGACGCGCGCGCCGGTATCCTCGTCAACGCCCAGTACGCGCGCCATGCGGAAGAAATCGCCGTGGCCGGGCGCGGCAGACGGCTCCTCAACACCGAGGAAAACGCCGCCCTGCCAGATCCACGCGTTCAGTTTCGCGATCAAGTCCGCGTCATCCCACGCCGCGCCGCCGCTCCACGCGGTCCCGGCGCGCCCGGCGTTGATCACCACATCTATCTCTGACAGCGCACCCCGTTTGACATCCTCAAAGCTGATAAAGCGCGTATGCACCGGCAGGCCCGCCAAGGCCTCATTGATATGAATGAGCGTGTGCATATACGTTTCATGGAAATGGCCTGAGAGCGTCCACGGGCGCAGGCCGCCCCAGCTATGCAGCACTGCAACGGTGACAGGCAGGGTGTATACTTCATCCTGCTCATGCAGGGCGCGCAGGGCACGGAACTCGTCGGCAATGTCTGCGATATACTTTACAAAATCCGGGAACTCCCGCAGCAGGTGCAGGTAACCGCCCAGGCCAATCCGATCGATCTTCTGGCGCAAAAGCGCGCGGCGGACGTGCATCCAGTAGGCTTTCGCGTCGCGCGTGGGGTCGCCGCCCGCCTGGAACGTCGGCGCGCCGCCCAGTCCCACCGGGAAAAGATAGGGGTGCAGGCGCAGCTCGTGCGTCTGCGCGGGCGTACCAGCGCACATGCGCGCCTCATAGCCGGAAAAAACGCACTTGATCACTCCGTCAAAGCCGATTTGAGGGAAATATGGCCCGTAAGGCTCCACCCCAACCCAACTGTCGTCGTAGAACACATACGCCTTTTTGCCGTAGCGGTGTACGATTGCCACCAGTTCTTTGCCGTAGTCCGCCACAAATTCCTGGATAAAGTCCATATAGCGGCACTTTTTTTCACTCGGCGGCATGTGTGTCACCTGGTAATTGCCCTGATTGATGAAATCCTCCGCCGTCAGCCGCCAGCCGTTCCTTTTTTCAAATTCCGTCAGCATCGTTTCCGATACCGTAAAATCGTAACTGCCCCAGTCGGTGAAAAGGGTCTGGTTGCGTTTGTCGCTGCCCCAGATCCACACGAAATTGTAAAACAGGCTGGTGAAGCGCACCACATTCGTGTGCGGGTGTGTTTTGCACCAGTTTTCCAGCCAATCCGTCAGGAACGCCCGCGCTTCGGGGCGGCAGGGGTCGATGGGCATCAGGTGTTCGCTCTGCCATGCGTTTGTCACATGGTTGTACATATTGATTTCTTCCCATATGCGGTAGGCCAGGAAACTGACTGTGTAGGCGTGGAACGGCTCTGTTTCGATTGTGACTGTCCCCTGCACGGTGTCCCACCGCCAAGCGCTCTCCGGCAGCAGCTTTTCTGCGGTGCGGTCCCACACCTGCCAGAAACGCCGAGCGTCCGGGGAATCATTGACGCGGAACTGCTCTGTGAAAAAGCCCTCCATCGGCGCAACCGTCAAGGATGAACCCTCAGCCATGCGCGGCTGCGTACACAGGAACGTCTGCTGCAAGCACTCCGAATGCTGTGCCGCCCACTCGTTGTGGTCGCGGATAAGGCAGATTGTGGAATAAATATCGTACCCGGCACACAGCAGCTCATCCGAAAGCTGCGTGCCGTCGGAATCGCGAATCACGTCCGCGCCCCATGTGCGGGCGAGTTCAAGCGTCAGATCCTCGCACCCGGATTCTCCGGGCAGCGTAAACCCCCCTTGCGTATGTCCTATCCTCATGGCTGTCTCTCCTCCTTGGTGATCTGCCGCCCGTGCGCTTCGCCGGTGCATGCGTTGTGATAGAAAACCGGCCAACCTTCCCCGCCCATCGGACGGGAAAGATTGGTGGATTTCTTAAAAACGGATCCTGCGGCAGATGGCCGCAGCTTTTGCGCGTGTGACAGGGGCCGCGCGGTCCGCGCCGCCCGCTAACTCGTATTCTGTGTCCTTTGTCAGGCGGCTCCGGCAGGCATAGCCCGGTAGAAGCACCGCCAAAAATTCGCCCAATGTAACAGGGTCGGAGGGGTGCAGATTGCCGTCCTGCGTCCAGGCATCGGGGATGATGCCGCTCTGTGCGGCTGTCTGCACGGTGACAGCGGCAGCGTCCTGGCCCACCACATCCGCAAACGGGCTTTGGTAGCCGTTGACGGGGAAGAACTTAAACGCGGACACCGCCAACGTCAGGGCTTCCATGCGCGTCAACGTATCCTCCGGGCGCTGGGCGTCGTATTCGGCGTAGCTTTCCGCAGAGCCTCCCGGCGGCGTCAACTGGCAGTCCGCCGGAGGTGCGAGCGGCGCGGCGGGGACAGGCTCCCACGGCGCGCGCACGGGCGCTTCCATTGACAACGCCGCGCAAAGCGCCCGCCCAATGTACGCGGCGACACGGTATGCGCCGTAGTCGTTTGTATGGGTGAAATCGCCCGGATAAAACCACCGCTTGGCGTCTTTGAGTCCCTCGCTTTTCAGCGCCTCGCAGGAGACCGCGTGCAGGTCGAGTACCGGCACGCCCTCCTCCCCGCCAATCGCCTGTACAGCCCCGGCATACGCGCCCAACAGATCGTGGTACTGACCGTCCGCGCCCCATCCGTTGCGCGCCAGCGGGGTGACAAGGACGGGCTGTGCGCCCGCCGTGCGCACGCGCTGGACAAAGCCGCGCAGGCGCTGGGTGTAGCCGCCCTCCGCCGTCAGGTGCGGGCGCTTCTGATCGTTGTGGCCGAACTGCATCAGGCAGATGTCGCCGGGACGCAGGCGCTTTTCTACAATAGCCCAGTGCCCCTCTTTCTCGAACGTCTCGCTGGTAAGGCCACTGTGCGCATGGTTGGAAACGCACAGCCCCTCCGGCAGGAACCAGGAGAGCATCTGTCCCCAGGCTGCGTAGCTCGCGCCCGGCGCGTAGGGTACGGAAGCCGTCTGGTCGGTGACGGTGGAATCGCCTAAGATAAAGACGCGCCTGACCTCACCCGGCGCACCCGCACGCACGCCAATGCCGCCGGGCCGGTGAGGGCAAGGTCGATTGTATCGTCTGCCGCCGCCTGCACCTGCCCGCCAGGGATAATGGGGCTGACATCGGCCAGCGCGCTTATGGTAAGGTTTCCGTCCGCCGGCAGCGTGCCCCGGAACGCAAGGCGGCGGCGGGAGACAAACAGCCGCACTTCCCCCGTCCCCCTCGCCCGCAGCGTAACCTCCACATGGTAGACGCCCTCGCCGGGCACGCGCAGTTTGTACCAGAGCGGCAGCTCCCGGCCCGCGCGCTCGGCCTCTGGCAGCGGACGCGCGGGTTCCGCCGACGCCCCCTGCGCGCCGCATGAAACGCGGCTCATGGGTGCATCTGCGCGCCACCACACGGGCACAAATCCACTGTTCAGCTCCGGCACGCGCAGAGGGGCCTGAGCCAGATAATTTTCATCCGTTACAAAGCCGCTGCCGGTGCTTTCCGTATAGAGTACCGCATCTTCCGGCACGGCGAAATGCTGTTCAAAGGTAAAACCCATTGTTTCCATCATTCAAAGCGCCCCATCGCTGCGCACATTGTCATAATTCAGCACGCCGGAGAGGAACGCCAGCGCAAGGCCCTGTCCCCAGCCCTGGATCCAATCGCGGCTGATACCCCGGTAGCCCTCGCGGTCCTTCATTACGGCGGTGCCGCCCGAAACGTTCTCCACTTTGCCCTTCGGGGTGATGTTCGCCAGCACGCCGGGGATCGCCTTGTTCAGGTATTTGATGTGCAGGGGGTTTCCCTTGCAGAGCATGGCGGCGGCAATGCCGCAGGACGCGCTGAGTTCTTCGTAAGAGTCGGGGTCATCGAGGATGGTGCGCCACAGGCCGTTTTCTGTCTGGCAGGTCTTGAGCGCGGCCAGATGGTCGTTCAGGCTGCCGACTACATCCAGGAACTTGGGATAGAGGTAGCACTGCGGCAGGCGCAGGCCCACCTGCGACATCGTGTAGGCCGCCCATGCGTTGGCACGGCCCCAGAACATGCCGGACATGTGGTCGCCTGTGATGTTGTTGTAGCCGTGGTAGTAAAGGCCCGTTTCGGGGTCCTGCAAATATTTGATGTGCCAGTGGTACTGGTTCAAAGCGTCGTCAATCAGCGCCTCATCTTTCAGCAGAACGCCCATGCGAAGCAGGAAGAACGCCGCCATAAACAGCGTGTCGGCCCATGCCTGTTCGGGGAAATCATTGTTGGCCGAGACGGTGTGCTGCAATACATGGTCGCCGAAGCGCAGGGCCTCTTTTTCGAGATATTCTACCTTGCTCTTTGCGATATTCAGGTATTTTTCATCCCCGGTATGCTCGTAGAGCGTGATCAGGCAGTGGCCCATCGAACAGGTGTTGACTGTCCATGTCGGCAAGCCCAATTCTATGTATTCATCCACCCGATCGCGTACCATCTGCAAATACCGCTCATTTTTCGTCACCTCATACGCCTCGCAGATGCCGTAATAGGCCACCCCGCAGGGCCAGTCCCAGGGCATATCCATCTGCATGGTGCGCTCTACGATGCGTTCTACCGCCGTTTCCACCTGCTGCTTGTCGAAATTCAATCCTGCCATTGTTTTTCCTCCTCCAGCCGCGCTCCGCGGCCTTTTTCATTGTTCTTAAAAAGCGAACGCAGAACCGCCGGCAGCGGCCCCGCGCAGCAAAATGCCTGAACATATCGCTGTTGATCTCGCGGGGAAAGCATTTGCATATTGCACAATTTTCCCCTGTAAATACTTTATCATTATGTTCTGTTTCACCTTTCGTTTCCTCTACTTTCCGCTTAAAAGCTGTGCAATTTCGACGGTTTATTTCCCGAAATTTTACTGTCAGGCGGGATCGTCATGGTGAAAAGCATTGAAAACAGCGGCAATTCAGAAAAGATATTGGGCATAATTTATAGTTTTCACATATTCCCTCTGTATAAAGCGCATAGATTTACGCCGTTTTTGTCAAACGCCCTTGAAAACTGCACCGGCAAACTCTATAATGGAAGTGATAGAACAAATCAGGGGAGAAGGTTGTTATGGGGCGCAAACCGAGAGAGGTTTTGGAATACCGGCAGTATGATCTGCCGGCACATTTCCCTATTTTTCTGTTGTGCGGAGAGAAATGGCGCATTTCCGATGTGCCCTCCGGCGTGCTGCATTTCCATAATGTGATCGAGATTGGCCTGTGCGAAAGCGACAGCGGATACTTAGGTCTTCAGGGTGAATCGCACCGTTTTTCGGCGGGGGATGTCAGCTTTATTTCCGGCGATGTGGCGCACACCACCTGGTCCGACCCCGGCACAGCCAGCAAATGGAGCTATCTTTTTGTCGACCCTGAGGAGCTTTTGCGCCCCCTGTTCGCCATTGACGACCTGCCCAACGCCGCGCTGTTCCAGCAGCTTCTATACGGCACATTCAGCCTCATCCACCCCAAAGAGGGCACATGCCTCCGCTCACTGGTGGAGGCCATGATTCGGGAACTATCCGAGCGCCGAATGAATTATGAAATCAGCGTGCGCGGCATATTCCTGACGTTTATCACGGAAATGATGCGACACGTCTCGCACGGGAACCGCACAGAACCCCCGCGCCGCATGAGCCTGGCCCCGGCCCTGCAATACATGAACACACAGTATATGGAGGATTTTACCATCGAACACCTCGCCACGCAGTGCGGCATGAGTGAATCCCATTTCCGTGCGCTGTTCCACCAGACAATGGGCATGGGACCGCTGGAGTACCTGAACCATATGCGTATCCGCCGCGCCTGTTCCCTGCTGCGCATGACAGACAGCTCCATCCTCACGATCTCCGAGCGCGTCGGCTTCCGCACCCTCTCCAGTTTCAACCGGCACTTCGCCGCCGAAATGGGCCTCTCCCCCACCGCCTGGCGGCGCGTAGAGGGCGCAAGCCGTAAAACAGAAATTCTTCGTTACAGTGGATGGCTCGTACCACCCCCCCCCCGTGTAGAAAACCCTGCCGGGCCGACTGCCCCTTGAAACGATGCCGGGCGCTGCCCGGACCTGCCAGAGGCTCTGCCTCTGGACTCCGCCAAAGGGGCGCAGCCCCTTTGGAAACCCATCCTGTTCCATGCTCTCGCACGCGCAGGGGGCACCAGGGATGAACAGGCGGCAATACGTCGTTTGGATGCACACGCAGAAGGAGGTATTTGTGTATGTTCAAAAAGATTTTTTCCCGCCTGTTCCCGTATGACAGGCAATTCCCAGGCTTCTGGGGCCTTTTGGGATGTCTTTGGAGTACCGCTACCCTAACGAATGCTTTTCAGCACGGTTTTACTATCGCCCTCCTGCCCACTGCTTTCATGTCTCTGTTTTCTTTTGGCATGACCGTTTACGCCCTGCCAAAACGCAAATGATTCAAAGAGAAGCGCATACAGTGAAATCGCTTGAAAATGCGTAAGATTTTTATATTCCCCACCCGAAGGGCGGGGAATATAAAATCAAAAGAACATCCGGCCCTTCCCAAACGGGAGGGCCGGATGATGGTTTATAAAGGGATTGTTTGGTTTCAGTCGTCCAGATAACCTTCGGGGTATGTTACTTCAAAGCGCTTGGCAAGCTGTTTCAGGCCCTCGTCGGTAATCGTGTTCTTGAGCGGCAGGTGGGCGATCTTCATATAGATCTCCGCGCCCTTTTCCACTGTCTCGACCAGACCGAACGCCTCGTCCAGATCGCGGCCCGCGCCGTAGATGCCGTGCTGCGCCCAGATAACGACGCGCGCGTCTTTCATCTTTTCCGCCGTCGCGAGGCCGATCTCGTTCGTGCCGCACACCATCCACGGCAGCACCTTCACACCGTCCGGGAACACCACGATGCACTCTGTACTCATCTGCCACAGCGTATGGGTGAATGCGCGCTCGTCCAAATCGTGTACATAGGTCATCGCCAGGATGTTGGCCGGATGGCAGTGCAGAATCACACGGTTGGCGGGGTCGGCGGCCAGGCGCACGGCATGGCTCATCATATGCGCGGGGAATTCGCTGGTGAACTTGCCGCCGTCCGTGAAGCCCCAGAGCAGGTGCGCCATTTTTCCGCCGTCGGACAGGCGCACGATGCCCAGGTTGGCCGCCGGGTCATACTGCACGTTTTTGAAGTATTTGCCTGTGCCTGTGACAAGGAAATACTTGCCGTCCAGCGACGGTTCCTCAAACCCTGTGGGGATGTCGCGAACGACTGCGTTCACATCCAGATATTCCGCCACCTGCGCCTCATCCAGCAGCACGCTGACGTTGCCGCCGTTGCGCTCGTCCCAGGTGTGGGCGTACATGTTTGTCAGGGTGCGCACCATTTCTGTCATAAAGGGTGCTTCCAGGATGCTTTTCATACACGTTCCTCCAAAATTTTCTTTTCATATTCTGTTACGCGGCCATACCATGCGTTATCCGCAGGCACACCGCATACGCGGCAGTATTCCTCCCATACGTCGCCGAAGGGAGCTGTTTTCAGTTCTTCCTGCAATACCAGAAGCTGTGTGAAATCGCCCTTGTCCTGCAAGGCTTTCAGTGTGTCGCCCGGCTGAAGCAGCGCGAACAGCAGCGCCTTTTGCAGGTTGCGGAAACCCGCCGTCCACGCCGCCACGCGGTTGATGGACGCGTCAAAGTAATCCAGCGCAATGTCGACGCGGCCATCCAGCCCGCCGCAGCGCACGATCTCCCGGCAAATCTCGCGCGTTTCGTCGTCGAACAGGACAACGTGGTCGGAGTCCCAGCGGATGGGGCGCGTGACGTGCAGCGCGATTTCGGGGAAGAATGCAAGCAGCGCGGGGATCTTATCGCTGACTACCTCTGTGGGATGGTAGTGCCCATTGTCCATGAGCGGGATGCACTTGTCGCGGTTGAACGCCGCATAGCTGAGCGCAAATTCCGCCGAACCGACGGTGTACGCCTCTACGCCGATTCCGAATACCTTTGATTCAATGCAGGGTTTCACCTTGCTGAAATCATACGGCTCGGAAAGGATTTCATCAATGGCCGCCCGGTAGCGCTCCCTCGGCCCCATGCGGTCGCCGGGCACATCTTTGAAGCCGTCGCCCGTCCAGATATTCATCACGCACGGCTCGCCCAGTTCCTCGGCCAGATAGCTGGCAATGCGGATACACGCCTTGCCGTGGTCGATCCAGAACCGGCGCGTCTCCTCATTGGGGCTGGACAGGGTGAGCGGGTCGCATTTGGGGTGGGAGAAAAACGTGGGGTTGAAGTCGCAGCCAAGGCCGCGCGCTTTGCAGAAATCGACCCATTTTTTGAAATGCTTCGGCTCTAACTTATCGCGGTCGGCCCACTCCCCGTCCTCAAAAATCGCATAGCTGGCGTGCAGGTTCAGCTTCTTTTTGCCTGGGCACAGCGCCAATACCTGGTCGATATCGGCCATCAGTTCATCCGGCGTGCGGGCGCGGCCCGGATAGTTGCCGGTCGTCTGGATGCCGCCGGTCAGCGGTTTGGATGGGTCGGTGTCAAAGCCGCGCACGTCGTCCCCCTGCCAGCAGTGCAGAGAAACGGATACCGTCTTCAGCTTTTCGATGGCGGCGTCTGTGTTTATACTGAACGCCGCATAGACTTCTTTCGCCGTGGAATAGCTCATTGCGATACCTCCATTTGTACTTTCAGGTTTCCAAGCGCCGTCGCCTCGATGGGCAGCGCTATCACCTTTTTATGGGCCTGTTCTTCCGTAAGGCGGTTCAGGAACGCATTCTTTGCACCGCCGCCCACGATATACAGTTTGTCATAGGTTTTTCCGGTGTTGTCCTCCAGCTCCCGGATGGCTTTCTCATAGCCCAGCGCCAGAGAGCGGTAGGCACAGCGGAAATAATCGCCGGGGCTTTGCGGCTTCGGATCCAGTGCGCCGTCAAACGCGGCGCGCATGCTCTCCGGTGAGAGGAACGCGGAATCCTCCGCGTCGACAATGCCCTCAAACGCGCTCTCCTCCGCCATTTTTACGACTTCGGGGAACGGCGTATCGGGGCAAAGCTCCCGCCGCAGCTCATTGATGAGCCACATGCCCATGATATTTTTCTGGTAGCGGTTATACCCGACACCGCCCTCATTCGACCAGTTGGCCCGGCGGCTCTCCTCCCCAGTGATGGGTTTGTCTGTCTTGACGCCCAACAGCGACCATGTACCCGATGAAATATACATCTGCCGCCCTTCCATCGGGATCCCCTCGACGGCGGAACCGGTATCATGCGTAGCGCACAGCACTACTTTGATGCCGTCGTAACTGCCGATTACCGTACCCGGTGCCTGCGGCTTCGGGAAAAGCGCTTTGGGCAGGCCGAGCTTGTCCAGCAGCGCCACATCAAAATCCCCTGTCTGGGCGTTCAGCAGGCCCGTAGTGGTGGCCTCGGTATATTCGCAGGCTTTCACGCCCGTCAGGCGGTACATCAAATAGCAGGGCAGCATCAAAAAGCTGGTGACGCCCTCCAGCCGCCCGGCCATTTTGTCCGCGTACAACTGGTAGATGGTTGTGAACGGCTGGAACTGGCAGCCTGTATGGGCATACAGCTCCTCAAACGGAACCAGCGCATGCACCGCCTCAATGGCGGGTATGGTGCGCCCGTCGCGGTACGCATAGCACGGCAGTACTGGCTCCTCGCCCCGCAGCAGCACATAATCGACGCCCCATGTATCAATGGAGAGGCTTTCGATCGCGCCAAACTCGGCGCGTGCGGCGGCGATGCCTGTCTTTACCTCACGCAATAAACGTTCGGTATCCCAGGTGAGATGGCCGTCCTTTTCTTCGACACCGTTGGCAAAGCGATACACTTCCTTCGTCTCGACGCCGTTTTCCGTGCGCCAGCCGACGATATGGCGTCCGCTGGACGCGCCAATATCCACGGCAAGATAATATTTCAAGGCGTTCCCTCCCTGCTTTACCGCAAAGCGGCAAAAGGTTTTTTCTTTTTTCAGCCCACACCCCTTGCGGGGAGCGTTTCTTGTTTCCAATTCATGGAGCCGATACCATTATTGTACCATAAGAACAGTTCGTAAAGTTACCAATTTTTTCTTTGTTTCTTTGTATAAAACATCAAATATTGACCATTGTGCCGCCGGGAATTTCAACCTTTTTGCCGTCGGCCTCGATCCAGACGGAACACGCGGAGGGGTTATACACACGGTCGCCAGCCGCTGTGAACTGCAACCGGTTCGCGGCGTCCATATAGTCGACGATCTCGATATTGGTGGCATACCAAATCCCCTCGTGCCCGGCCATTTTGGCGCAGAAATCCTCTATAACCTGCCAGTTGTCGTGCGTCGTGAATTCATAGCTGTGGCCCCAGACGTACATCAAATCAAGGTATTGCGTTTTGTGCCGCGCCAAGAACTGGTCGCCCCGGTTCAAAAGGTCCTGATTGTGATGACAGGTGCCCGCCCACGCGAACCAGTTGTCCGGCATACCAAAGCTGCCAGTGGTGGGCACGACGCGGGCATAGCGGATTCCGAGCATAGGCAGCAGCTCCATGATCTGGGGGCTGTAGGAGCCGTTCGGATACGCGAGGCCCCGCACGGGCGCGGCGATGGCCTCCTCTAACTCCATGCGGTCGCGCAATACCTGGCGCGCCACCTGGTCGAGCGGGCAACGGGAAATGGTGGGATGCAAATAGGTGTGGCTGGCAATCTCATGTCCCTTGTAAAGCGCCGCATATTCCGACATGGGCACACGCTGAGGATCCGTTTTGATCCCTGCGTTCAGATTGAACGTGCCGCGCATGCCATATTGGTTAAACAGAGCCACAAGCCGCCTGTCCTCCTCGCGGCCATCATCATAACTGAACGTCAGCGCCTTGTGACGGCCGCCGGGAAAACAGGTGTAAATATTTTTGATTGGCTGTGCAAGCATAACAAATCCTCTTTCCTTATACACGGAAAACCATATCAAAACAAGATATGGTGCGCGGCAATGAAATTGCCGCGCGTGATGGGTTTCCAAAGGGGGCTTGCCCCCTTTGGCAGAGTCCAGAGGCAGAGCCTCTGGCGGGTCCGGGCAGCGCCCGGCAGGATTCCAAAGGGCGGCGCCCTTTGGGCAGGTCCAGGCGGCAGCCCGGCGGGCGTCACACGCTGAACACGGCGCGCAGGTATGCAAGGCGCGGGTCGTCGCTCTGGCGCAGCAGCCTGGCAAAGGCTTCCGCTGTCCGGCGCGCGCCTTCGGCGATGAGGTGGACGCCGTCGGGCTGGAAGAACGCTGTTCCTGTTTTTTGGCACGCGGCCAGTACCGCCGCGCCGAGGGGCAGGCATGGGATTTGCGCTGCCTGCGCGAATTGCCGCATGGCGGCACTGTAGGGAGTGAGGTCGTCTTCAGGGTGGCCGTCTTTGTTCAGACGCGGGAGCGGCGTGGCAAGAATCATTTGCGCGCCCGCCTGCTGTGCGGCGTCGGCGTACTTTTGCAGGTACCCGGCAAAATCCGTCAGAGGCACGCGGCGCTCTGGATGGTTCTCATCGGCGTCGTTGCGGCCAAACTGTACAAGCAGGTAATCACCGGGCGCAAGCTGCGACGCCGCATCGGATAAGCGGCCCTCCTCTAAGAAGGTCCGGCTGCTGCGCGCGCCAATGGCGCAGTTGTCAATACACAGTTCCGGCAGCGTGTACAGGCGCTCGTTGGGATATTCGCAGCCCTCGCGGCGGCTGACTG
>CANCXY010000039.1 GCA_947381875.1 uncultured Clostridia bacterium
TGCCCATAGATGCGCGCAAGGGCGTACTGCGAATCCTGTACATCCTCGGAGATCAGGGCCGCCGCTGCCTGATATTCCGAGCCGAACAACAGATCCTGCGCCTTTGCCGTCTGTTCCGCACGGGACAAAGCCCGATCTTCCGAAGACAGCGGCGCGTTCTGTATCTCAGGAGGCAGGGAAGCCTCGTCGCAGCCCTGCGCCAGCGCGGCCAGCGCCATAGCGTATATCTCCCGTTCCATGAGCGCGGTAGACTTGTCCAGTGCCGATTGGAGATACGCAGAGGATTTCCCGTCCAGGTCAAGCCTTGCCAGCGCCTCTACAGCGCTTTCCCGGCGGCGGTCGGTATGAACTTCTTCAAAATAGCTGTCCATATGCGCCAGATCCGCCGTGGTAACATACAGGCGGGCCTGTTCTGTCAAAAAAGCGGAGCCGCTGCGAAACAGTTCCCCAAGCTGTGTGGAGGTGGAAAATCCGTCCACATCCCGGTTATTCTCATGGATAATACTGGAGACATGGAACACTGTGATCGTCAGAAGTATGTACAGGGAAAGGGTCATGATTGTGGTAATCGCGTTCATCCGGCTGATATGGATGCCTTTGAGGGGTTTCGTATTGTTCTCCATGCTGTGCCTCCTACAGTGAAAAATACCCGGCCCTTTTACTATAGCACACTGCGCCCGCTTTCGCAACCAATAAAGAACGTTGGGAGTGTCCAAAACGTCCTGTTTTGGACACTCCCGGAATATTGGGCAGGAAAGGCCGTTCCGTTAATAGCTTTCCAGCCCGAAGCTGATATTCAGTGCTTCATCAATGCGCTGCTGCACGTCGGGGGTAATCTGCCCGGCGCGTTCGCGCAGGCGGCGCTTGTCGAGTGTGCGCACCTGTTCGAGCAGCACGACGCTGTCACGGGTCAGGCCACCGGTGCCGGCTTTCACGTCGATATGCGTAGGCAGATTTGTCTTATCCTGCTTTGATGTGATAGCTGCCGCAATGACCGTAGGGCTGTGGCGGTTGCCCACATCGTTCTGCACGATAAGTACAGGGCGTACACCGCCTTGTTCGCTGCCAACAACGGGGCTGAGGTCCGCATAAAACACCTCGCCGCGTCTCACTTCCTTATGCTCCAACAAAAAACCTCCCTTGTGTTAAACTGCAAAGCCGCTTTGTCTCTCTGCCTGTAGTTTACCCGCAAGGGAGTTTTTTTAATCACGGCCCTGAAAAAATATTATCCGTTTCCCGCGCACACGGCGCGGCGGATCCGCCAATCCCAACCCGGAACAGTCCGGGCCAAAATGCAATTTTGGCCCATTGAAAGTTTCCGTCCACCCTTTTCACTGCGCCCGCAGGCGCGTCCATGCGAGCAACCGCCGCGCATCGGCGGATCTTAGCGAGTCGGAAAGGGTGGCAGGAATCCAAAGGGCAGCGCCCTTTGGGCAGGTCCGGGCGGCAGCCCGGCGGTGCTTTCCAGCACGACAAAGGCAGCCGCGTAGTCGCCCTCGTGGGTGAGGGAGAGGTGGGCGGTGAGGCCGCGGGCGGAGACGAGGGCGGCGGCTCGGCCTGTGAAGGAGAAAAAGGGCGCGCCCTGGTCGTCGCGCAGGGCCTGGGCCTCGTCGGGGGAGAACTCGCGCCAGAGGCCGGTGCCAAGGGCTTTGGAGAAAGCTTCTTTGGCGGCGAAGTTTGCCGCCGCACTTTCGGCGCGCCAGTTTCGGAGGGACAGCATTTCGCGTTCCGCTTCGCCATATACGCGCTCTATAAAGCGCGGGCGCGCAATGCTTTTCGCAATGCGCGCCACACGCGTTATGTCTATGCCGATACCAACGACCATACTCCTTATTCCTTAACGGTACAGGGGGCCGTAGTGCTGGCAGGCGGCGTAGTCGGCGGCCTGCTTGTCCTGCGTGCCGAAACTCGCCCACGCGTGCGGACGGTATACCTGTGTGTCCGGTACGTTGTGCATCGTTACGGGGATGCGCAGCATCGAAGCCAGGGTGATCAGGTCCGCGCCTACATGGCCGTAGACGGTCACACCATGATTCGCGCCCCAGTTTGCCATCACGCTGTATACGTCGCGGAACGCGCCCTCGCCCGTCAGGCGAGGCACGAACCAGGTGGTCGGCCAAGTGCGGTCGGTGCGCACGTCGATTGTGGTATGGATCTCATCGGGCAGGTCGGCTGTCCAGCCCTCCGCGATCTGCAATACGGGGCCAAGGCCGTCCACTACATTGAAACGCAGCATCGTGACGGGCATCTCGGCACGGCAGCGGAAATGGCTGGAGAATCCGCCGCCCCGGAAGTACTCGTAATTTGCGCGGCACCAGTCGGTCGCGTCAAGGCAGGCGCGGATGTCCGCTTCCTGCATCTCCCAGAAGGGCTTCATCACCGCGTTGCCCTGCGCGTCGCGGCTTGCGGCGCTGCCGTCGAGCGCCGTCGCGCCCGAATTGATGAGATGGATGAACCCGTCCTTCGCCACGCCCTCCGGGCGTTTGCCCGTCACGCGCTCGCACGCTTCGGGGCTCCAGTAGGTGCGCACGTCATGGAAACACGGCGCTGTGTGGGACACCAGTGTGCCCAGCATCATGGCGACGCCGTTGCAGGTGTCGTTTTCCGTCGCGAACGGCGTGGGGGCTTTCGGGCCGTTCCAGTCGAAGCTGCTCGCCAAAATCGCCTCGGAGAAGTCCGCGTTGGGCAGCCAGTCGGTCCACTGGCGCTGGCCCTGGAACCCGCCCGCTACGGCGTTGCGGCCAAGCGCTTCTTCGTGCCAGCCCATTTCGTCCAGCTTCGGGTTGCCGTAGAGGATATCGCGCATGATCATTGTCATCTTGGTGATGAACTCCCAGTCCTTATCGGCGGGCACCACCTTTGACTTTGTGATGACATCGGGCAGGTTTTTGCCCGCGTTGCAGTCGAAGCCCTCGCGGCAGTTCGCTTTCACCCACGCCAGCGCTTTCTCATATTCCTCCGCGTCGTAGATGCCCAGCGTGATACGGCGGACGATCTCGGTCATGTCCACCCATTCGGCGCGCATGCCAAAGTATTTCTGGAAGATGGCCGCTTCACAGTAGCTGCCCGCAATGCCCATCGCGATGCCGCCCAGGTTGACATATGCCTTGTTCTTCATCCAGCCCACGGCCACCGCGCAGCGCGCGAAGCGCAGGATCTTTTCCGCCACGTCGGCGGGGATGGAGCGGTCGTCCGCGTCCTGTACATCATGCCCGTAGATCGAAAAGGCGGGCATGCCGCGCTGTGCGTGCGCCGCCAGCACCGCCGCCAGGTAGACAGCGCCCGGACGCTCGGTGCCGTTGAAGCCCCAGACGGCCTTGATGGTTTTGGGGTCCATATCAAACGTCTCCGTGCCGTAGCACCAGCAGGGGGTGACGGAAAGTGTCGCTACAACGTTCTGCGTGCTGAACTGATCGGCGACACGCGCGGCCTCGGCCCCGCCGCCAATGGTGGTGCAGCCGACCACACACTCTACCGGCTTGCCGTCGGGATAGCGCAGGGTCTCGCTGATGAGCTTCGCGGCGTTTTCGGCCATAGCCATCGTTTGCGCCTCAAGGCTCTCACGCACGCCGCCCCAGCGCCCGTCGATCACGGGGCGGATGCCAATTTTCGGATACTGCATGGAAAATCTCTCCTTCATACTCCATGTTTTCCCCGGAAGCGCCCGATGTGTTTCATCCCGCCCGCAGGGCGGGATGAAACACAGAAATATCCCTGCGGCCTGGGCACTCCCCGGATTCTGTATATATTGTAGCATTGAAAAGTACGATTTACAATCTTTTTTATGTATTGTGTCGGAGAAATTTTTGTGTTATACTATATAAAATACATAAAAAAGGAAGGATGCCGGGCCTCGGCGCGGTTTCCCGGCGCGGCGGCCTCATCCTTCCCATTCCATATGGCGCGACGCGCCGGTGGACTTATAAAGGAGGCTTGTGGGTATGGAAAAACATCGCATCGTTTGCATCGGCAGGCAGTTTGGCAGCGGCGGGCAGGAGATCGGCGAGGGGCTGGCAAAGCGGCTCGGCATCCCCCTGTATGACAAGGAGATCCTCAAAAAGGCCGCCGCCGACAGCGGCATCGTGGAGGAACTGTTTGAAAAGGCGGACGAGAAGCCCACAAACAGTTTCCTGTATTCGCTCTCGGTCGGCACGCACGGCCAGGCGATGGGCTTCAACAGCTACGGCAGCTACCTCACGAACGACAAGCTATTCGTATTCCAGAGCAACACCATCCGCGAGCTGGCGGAAAAGGGGTCGTGCATCTTCATTGGCCGCTGCGCCGACTACATCCTGCGCGACCGGAAGAATATGCTCTCGGTGTTTGTCCACGCGCCGTTAGAGGAGCGCATCGCCTATGTGCAGCGCGCCAGGCCAGGCGCGACCGTCGAGGCCGCGCGGGCCTTCATCAAAAAGAGTGACCGCCAGCGCGCCAATTATTACAACTTCTATGCCGACAGCGACTGGGGCGCGGCGGATACATATGACGTAGCCATCAACTCCGGCAAACTCGGCATTGAAAAATCCGTCGAAGTGCTGGCGGCCATGTGCGAGCATATGTAGGAAGCGCTTGTGCGGGCCTGCCCCAAAGGGCACCGCCCTTTGGAATGCTGCCGGGCGCTGCCCGGACCTGCCAGAGGCGCTGCCTCTGGACTCCGCCAAAGGGGCGCAGCCCCTTTGGAAACCCATCTTGTTCCAAAATGGAAAGGCCGGGCGTCCGCCAGTTATGGACGCCCGGCTTTACGCTGCTTTTTGTGTATATCCCCGCCCTGCGGGCGGGGATATACACGGGGATGTTTCGGCGATTGGGATACGTCCGTCACCCCGCTTTCGCCAGCACGCCGTCCGTCATGCGGTAGACATGATCGGACGCCTCGGCAATGGCGGGGTCGTGCGTGACGATAATCACGCAGTATCCTTCCTCATGTGCCAGACGGCTCAAAATCTCCATCACGTTGGTGGTGTTCTGTCCGTCTAAATTCCCGGTCGGCTCATCGGCAAGCAGGATACCCGCGCCGGTAGCCAGGGAACGAGCGATCGCTACCCGCTGCTGTTCACCCCCGGAGAGGTTCGCGGGGTAGCGTTTCCACTTCTCCTCGCTGATGCCCATCCTCGCTAACAAAACCCTCGCCCGCTTTTGGGCCTCCGCTTTGGCTATGCTGTTCAGTTCCATAGGATAGCATACATTCTCTATCACCGTTAGCAGCGGGAAAAGCTGAAACGCCTGGAAAATCACCGATACATCCTCCCGCCGGTAGGCGTCCAGGTCCTTTCCGGCAAGGTCCTGGCCGTTGAGCAGCACTTTCCCTTCCTCCGGCCTGTCCAGCCCTGCAAGGATAGAAAGCAGCGTCGTTTTGCCGCTGCCGGACGGCCCCACCACAGAAGTAACCGTCCCCGCCTGGAATGTGCAGGAAACTTCGGACAACGCCTTGCGGGAGGAATTTTTGTAACGGTAGCTTACATTTTCTACTTTCAGTTCACTCATGATGCTTTCCTCCTGTTCTTTTTTGTTATTCCTTCACTTGCAGCAGTTCCAGCGGCGGGCGGTTCGTCACCGTGACGGCCCCCGCCGCAGAACCTGCGACAGCACAAACCAGATACGCCGCCGCGCACAGGGCCGACATGCCGAAAACCGCCAAAGCCAGCCCCATACTGCCTGACCACGCCAGCGCCGCCGTAAGCCCAATCAGCAACCCTGCCAGCACCACAAAAACGATTTGCAGCACAAGCATGATGCGGCTCCTCAATTTGGTGGTGCCCAACACGCGCATAATAGCCGCTTCCCGCGCCTCGGTCAGTATCAGCAGCGTCGACACCCCCGCCGCCGCCAACAGGCTCAATGCGAGCGCCACAGGATACAAAATTTCCATGAGCCGGATACTGTTTTCCAGCGGCTCCACCACACTGCGCAAATCCTCATCCCAAAGAAGTGGACGCAGGGGGACAAGGCCGGCGCTGTCTGTATGGGTGATCTCCTCCAATGTGTCACGGAAGGCGTCAAGCTCCCGGTTTTTGGCAGGGTCGATACTGAAACGGGCCGCGCTGTAAAGAGGAGAGCCTCTCATAACAATATCCATAACGCCCGCCGGGGTCAAAATGGCGGGGGCGCTGCCGCCGGATACCGCGCCCGTATACATACCGGCCACCGCCACAAGCCGCATATCAACGCTGCCGCCCCGTTTTATATCCATAATGATACGTTCCCCAAGGGAGATATGGTATTCCTCATACAGGTCCTGCGGGAGCAGCACAGGCAGCACCGACTGCCCGCCGCGTGCCTCATCATAGGCGGCCCAATCCTGCGAGAACATGCTCTCATCCCACCCCGCGTGGTACAGGATATCGACGCCGGAGCCGCTGCCGGAGAGGAAGCCGTCAAGGCTGGTAAAGGAACGCAGGCTGTACAACGCCCTTTGCGGCGCCTGCGAGGAAGGATCCAGCGCCGCCGAAGCGCCGCCCGCGGCGTTGCGGGCATCCTCTCTTTTTATGGACAGGACGCCGCATTCCGCCTCCGCGTAGAAATGGGAGATAAACCCGGTATCTACAATGCGGTCAATGGCGGACCGCGAAATGAAACCGCCCTCAACATACATAGAGGAATCACGTTTTACAAGCTCTAAATGTACGCTGACCGTTTTATACAGTTCATCCACTTTCGCCGTACTGTTCAAAATAGATACCCGTATAGCCGCTAACCCTACCGTAAACAGCGCCGCCAGCAGAAACACCAGGAAACTCTTTGCTTTGGAACGGCGGATATAACAGCTCACAAACCGCAATGTGTGGGCGATGCCGAAAGAGTGTTTTGCCGTCGGCGCGGCGGGCAGAAGCTGGGCAGACGCGCTAAAAGATGCCCGCGCCCCTTCCGTCTCCTGTTTTGTCTTTCCCCGTTCCATATCCAGCGCGGCCTGTGCCGCAGCTGTTTCCTCTTTCTGTTTTGCCTGTACACCGCCTTGCAGCAGTTCCAGTACCGGCCTGTGGGACAGGTACGCCATCCCACCCAGCGCCAGAAGGAAGATGAGCAGGAACACGCCGCCGAAGATCACGGCGAGCCAATAGCGGGGCAGGGAGATTTCAGCGGTATTCCCGCCGTAAGCGCTGAGGGAGGCCAATGTTTCCGCCCCGTGGGTCAGGGCGTATTGCCAGCCAGGCAGAGAGCCGCACGCCGTCCCCGCCAAACCGATCAGCGCCAGCGGCAACGCGCCCTGACGCATGCAAACGCCCGCCGGGACGCCCAACGCACGGGCGATCGCGATGTCCCGACGCCGCGCCCGGAAATAAAAGAACGCAACCACGCAAAGCGCTGTCAGCAAAATCAGGGCAAAAACGGTCAGGTTATACAGCGACGCATGAAGCATAGGCTGTACCGCCGCCTGGAAATCTGCCCATCCGCTGTCTAAAAATTCCGCCCGCAGCTCCAGCGCCGAGAACCGTTCCTGCGTCTGTGCAAGGAATTCCGGTTGCAGCGCGGGGGAGGTAAGCACAAAGGAAAGGCCGTTTGCGATGCGCATATTTGGGAATGGGTCGAACGCGGCGGGTACGGCGGAATCCGGGAAATAGGCCCGGTTCCGATAGAAGGTGACATCCCGAATATCCGCTATCGTATAATCGTAGGTGCCCACGATTTCAAACGTGTCCGTGGCGGTTTCATAAGCGGGGATATCCCCCTCCGCCGGATAGTCGATATAGCCGTTCCGATTCTCCGCATTGCGGAATGTCAGCATGATCGTGTCGCCGACTTTCAGCCCGCGCAGTTCCGCCAGCGCGGCATGAATGACGCACACCTTGTTCTGTGCGGATTGATCCGCGCCGTCCAGCCACCGGCCTTCTGTTAAATAGAGCAGCGAATCCGGCTGCGCGTCGGGCAAAGCGGACATATCCTTCGTGGTGATCGCCATTAAGGCGCTCTGTTCGTCCCGGCAGCGCCGCATCTCCACCTCCGCGCTGGACAGCGCGGGTGCGCTCCAATCCAATTCCTCTCCTGCCGCGACAGGATAAAACAAAGGGGCGTTTTCGGCAAGGGGAAGCGCGCAGAATTTTGTGGGCGATTGCGTAAGGAAAAACGTCATGTCTTTAGAAACGTCAAAATGGCCCCGCACAAGATAGCGTCCCCCTTTTTTCAATGCCTTTACAATGTCCGGCGCTTCATCCTGCGAAACGATCATACTGACAGCGCGCCCCGCCTCGATAAACTCCGGGTAGCCGCACAGCAATTCATCCGGCACAAAGCCGCAAAGCACGTCGCCTGCTGTACTCGCGGAACTGCCCGTGAATGTGCCTGTAAAGAAAACGTCCAGATTTTTTGCGTTGATGGAGGCGCTCCCATAGCCGCCCACATCCGCGTTATATACGTCCTGCATCACAGCGGAAGGGCAGCGGTGCTGATCCACAAACGCCACACGGGGGTCATTTTCCAGAAGCGCGGCTGCCTCGTCCGCCGGGACCCAATCCGCCTGCCCGGCGGTTTCGACCTGCGACAACTGCCCAATCGACCGGTAGTAGCTCCCCAGCCGCTCCGTCTCCTACTTCACCAGCAGATATTCCGCCGCCCGCGCGGTGAATGCAAAGACCATCAGCGAGGTAATGAGCAGGAGCAGCGCTGTTCGTATCGGCTGCCGCCGCGTGGAGCGCAAAAAGATGTTCGGTTCCCGTTTCATCTAAAATCCCTCCCGGTAGTATAAGTTGGGCATTTTGTCCGCTTTTCGCAGTCCTTTGTGGATAATTATACAACAAATATCCGGGCTTTTCAAGCCAATTTATCGTATTAAAGCAAAAAAGCACCTGAACGCACAGGAACGGCGGCGCAGGATTGCATATCCCGCGCCGCCGTTCCATGCAGCATATATTTTATTACTCAGCGGCTTTCAGTGTCATCGTCTCGGCCAGTGTCATCAGTTGATCCTCGGATAGCTCACCTGGGGCAAGGGTCAGCATGGCGTATACCTTGAGCGTGCGGTCATAGATCGCGGCACAGGGGAAGGGGAATTCCTGCTGCTCCTCGCTCTCGGGGGTAAGATATGCCGTAGAGGGATCACTATCATCAGAGAAAAATTCGCACGGAATGAGCAGCAGATTGCTGGCAATGCACTGGCTGACAGAGCTTTCCTGCGTATCCGTGGAGCGCACCGGTGTGTACTCATTGCACCAGCTTCTCATGCTGCCCAGGCGCAGTTCGGCGAACACGGCTTTGTATTCTTCCTCGGCGGGCAGATCGGGCACGGGATCGAACCGCCCAAAGCCGATGGTGCCCACAATGTTCTCCTGCGCGTCACGCAGCAGCATGGGCGTCCACGGGAGGGCGTTGAGTTCGTCCGGCTTTGTAAAATGCCAGCCTTGGGGCAGGGAGAGGCCCACCGTAAAGGGGGCGGTATCATAGATGGCGGCGTTGTATTCGTTGCGCCCGTCCTGATAGGCGGGGAATGTAACGGATACGTCCTCCTGTGCGGCATGGGTGGGGGACATGAGCAGCACGACAATAACGGCCACTAAAAGCGTCACGGTAATAACGGAGACCCAAAGCGCGGATTTTTTGTATCGAAGCACGTTTATCACTCTGCCTTTCACCGCGCCCTCGCCAAAAGCAAAGGGCGCGCCTGTAAATGGATGATATATCGGACTGCGCGGCGTGTGGGGCCGCGCCATTGTTAAGAGGGCGGCGCTGTATTCCTTTTTTGCACCCACGCCCAACCGGCGCAGAGCGGCCTCGTCGCAGGCCCATTCCATATCCCGCACAAACCACGCGAACGCCAGCCAGGCCAGCGGGTTGAACCAGTGCAGGCACAGAATCAGCGCCGCCAGTGGTTTGAAAAGATAGTCCCGCCTGCGCAGATGGGCGCATTCATGGCACAGCACACAGGCGAGCTGGCGGTCGGTCAGGCCGTCGGGCACATAGACGCGGGGGCGTGCCAGCCCAAACACAAAGGCGGTGGGCAGGCCGGGGCACAGAAGTAACGGGATATGGGCGCGCTGCTCCGGCGCATATCCATCCGGCCAGTCCATTTCCGCCGCGCCGCGCAGCCTGCGGCACAGCAGCGCCATAGACACCGCGCTCCAGCCAATCAACAAGGCTATCCCTGCCGCCCATACGACAGCGGGCCACACCGCCCGCGCCGTGCCGGGGCCTGCCGAGGGGGCGGCCTGCGGCGGCGTGAACAGAACGTCCGGGTGGGACAGCGCGGCGGTCAGGCCGGGCGGCAGCGCCGTTTCCCCTGCAGGGGCCGCCGCTTTGGATGGCAGCGGAAACACGGTGGGCAGCACAACGGGGAAGGAGAGAGGGCATACCAGGCGCAGCCCCACCACGCCCCACAGCGCGCACAGCGCCGGACGGGGCGCGCGCCGCAGCACCAGATGTGCCAGGGCCGCCGTCAAAATCAGCGGGCAGGCCCGCAGGCTCAGTCCCAGCACCGCGTAGAACGTCTTTTCCAGCAACGCCATCAGCCGTCCTCCTCCCGGTAGCTGTCGATCAGCTTTTGAATTTCGTCCGCCTGCCGGGCGCTCAGGCGTCGGCCCCCCATGAACGCGGCCAGGAATCCCGGCAGCGAGCCGCCGAACGCCTCCTCCACAAAGGCGCGGCTGCGCTGGCGGCCAAATTCTTCCCGGCTGACGAGCGCGCGCACCGTGCTGTTTTCATTGCACAGCAGCCCCCGATCGCACAGGCGGCGTAGCACCGTATAGGTGGTGGTGGCCTTCCAGCCCAATTCCTGCTGGCACAGCTTCACCAGTGCCCCGGAGGCAATCGGCTCATTGTCCCAGACCAGCGCGGCAAAGCGCGCCTCGGCCTGCGCTAAGTGGTACTGTGTTTCACTCATAAACATTTCCCCTTTTAGATGTCGTGAATATTTCCCGCGCGGAAGGTCTACATCTTGTAGAGTGATATTATTCTACAACATGTAGAGTTGGTTGTCAAGCCCTTTTTAGGGAAAACGTTCGGTTTTTCGTTATGCGGGAAAAACGATTGACACGGGTGGGGAATGTGGTATAATGAGATTGTAACTAATAATCAGTTACAGAAAGGCGCTGGGAAGATGGCAAGGATTGATGCCATACTGGATAAACTATGTATGAAGCCGACGCCTCCTGACTTCCGCTTCTCAGACCTTCGGCGGGTGATGGCACACTTCGGGTATCTGGAGTCGAACAAGGGCGCAACTTCTGGTTCACGGGTAAAATTCTACCACCCGGAGACAAAGGCGGTCCTGTTGCTCCACAAGCCGCATCCGGGAGATGTGATGCAGAAAGCGGCGGTTGACACGGCGGTAAAATTCTTAAAGGAGCATGGACATATATGAAAAAGAGTATCATGCGCTACAAAGGCTACACGGCGCAGCCGGAGTATTCCGCAGAGGACCGCATTTTTTATGGTACCATTTTAGGGATCAGCGATGCGGTCGATTTCCAGTCGGACAGTGCGAAGGATTTAGAAGATGAGTTCCATAAGGCGGTCGACGATTACTTGGAATTCTGCGCTGAAATCGGCAAGGAACCGCAGAAGGAGTACAACGGGCTGTTCAATGTCCGTATTCCGCCGGAGCTGCACAAGGAGGTCGCGGTGTTTGCTCAGATGGAGGGTGTGACACTCAACAAGGCTGTTGAGCAGGCGATCCGTGCGATGGTGAATCGCTGAAATCCGTTTGCAGAGCGGAACAACAAGCCCTTTTTAGGGAAAACGTTCGGTTTTAGGTGCGCATGAGGGGAATATTTCTGCTATCTGCCCTCTTGCAATCGGCGGGCAAATCCGATATAATGTGAAAAGAAAAACGCGAAGACCGGGAAAGTACGCGCACACACGCTGTTTCAGACGGGGCAAAAGCCCGTATAGAGAGGGACGCCATTGGCTGCAAGCGTCCGGGAATGGCCGTGCGCCGAAGTTCGCCCGCGAGCGGCCCTGCTGAAAGGAATCTGGTAGGCGGGGACGGGGTTCTCCCGTTACAGGGAAAAAGAGTGTTTGCTCTTGTACAGATACTGTACGGCAAAAATATGGGTGGTACCGCGGAGTTTGCATAGAACAGGCTTCGTCCCTTGCAAAACGTGGGGGACGGAGTTTCTTTTATTTCGTCCCGAAGAAGGAAGGAGAAAGAACCGCATGAAAGAGGCATTGAAGAAGATCCGGCAGGACGCCGACGCGCTGATTGCCGCCGCCGAAAACGCCGCCGCCGTGGATGAGCTGCGCGTGCGCTTTTTAGGCAAAAAGGGCGAGCTGACCGCCATGCTCAAACAGATGGGCAGGTTATCAGCAGAGGAGCGCCCGGCCATCGGCGCGCTGGCAAACGAGGTGCGCGAGGCCATCACCGCCGATATCGCGCGCCGCACCAAAGAGTTAGAGGCGGCGGCGCTGTCCGCGCGGCTGGCGGCGGAGGAAATCGACGTTACGCTGCCAGGCAAAGCCATCCCGCAGGGCCGCCTGCACCCGTTTGAACAGGTGTTGGGCGAGCTGGAAGAAATCTTCTTAGGCATGGGCTTTGATATCGTATCCGGCCCGGAAGTAGAGCTGGACCATTACAATTTTGAGATGCTCAACATGCCCAAGAGCCATCCGGCGCGCGACACGCAGGACACATTCTATTTCACGGAAAACATGCTGCTGCGCACGCAGACAAGCCCCATGCAGATCCGCACGATGGAAAAGCAGAAGCCGCCTATCCGTATCATCTGCCCGGGGCGCGTGTACCGCTCCGACGCGGTGGACGCCACGCACAGCCCTGTGTTCCACCAGTGCGAGGGGCTTGTGGTCGATAAGGGGATTACGTTCGGCGATTTGAAAGGCACGCTGGAGCTGTTTATCAAAAAGCTGTACGGCGAACAGATGCGCGTGCGGTTCCGCCCGCACCACTTCCCCTATACAGAGCCGTCCGCCGAGATGGATATGAGCTGTTTCAAGTGCGGCGGCAAGGGGTGCAGCATGTGCAAGGGCGAGGGCTGGGTCGAGCTGTTGGGCTGCGGCATGGTCCATCCGCAGGTGCTGAAAAACTGCGGCATCGACCCGGATGTGTATTCTGGCTTTGCGTTCGGCATGGGCCTGGAGCGCACCACCATGTGGCGCTATGACATCGACGACCTGCGCCTGCTCTACGAAAACGACCTGCGTTTCCTGAAACAATTCTGATAAGGGGGGCTGAATGATGAAAATGCCGATCAACTGGGCGAGGGAATTTGCCGATTTCACCTGCCCGCCCGCCGAATTTGCCGAGCGCATGACGATGAGCGGCAGCAAGGTGGAGACCTATGAGTGCGAGGCCGACGCCATCCAGAACGTGGTAATTGGGAAGATACTGTCCATTGTCCCGCACCCGGACTCCGACCATATGGTTGTTTGCCAGGTGGACGTGGGGCAGGGCGCGCCGGTGCAGATTGTGACGGGCGCGAACAACCTGAAAGAAGGCGACCTTGTGCCCGCCGCGCTGCATGTGGCGAAGCTGCCGGGCGGCAAGGAAATCCGCAAGGGCAAGCTGCGCGGCGTGGAATCGAACGGGATGCTGTGCAGTTTGGGGGAACTGGGCCTGACAAAGCACGATTTCCCGAACGCCATCGAGGATGGTATCTTAGTATTGGATGAGGAATGGCCCGTCGGCACGCCCGCCGTGAAGGCGCTGGGCATGGACGACACATCTGTTGATTTCGAGATTACGCCCAACCGCCCGGACTGCCTCGCCGTGCGCGGCCTTGCGCGCGAAGCTGCCGCGACGTTCGGCGTGCCGTTCCGCGACCATGTGCCCGAAGTAAAGCCCGGCCACGGGGATGTGAACACGCTGCTGAAAGTAGACATCGAAAACGCCGGCCTCTGCTACCGCTATGTGGGCGCGGTGGTGGAAAATGTGCGCGTGAAGCCCAGCCCCCGGTGGCTGCGGGAGCGCCTGCGCCTGTGCGGCGTGCGGCCCATCAACAACCTTGTCGATATTACCAACTATGTCATGCTGGAATACGGCCAGCCGATGCACTGTTTTGATTATAAATATGTGAACGGTGGGCATATCACCGTGCGCAACGCCAAAGCGGGCGAGATGATGGAGACGCTGGACGGCGTTGACCGGAATTTGAGTGAAGAAATGCTTGTTATTGCCGACGAAAAAGGCCCCATTGCCGTGGCGGGCGTGATGGGCGGCGAATTTTCCGGCGTATACGACGACACCACAACCATCGTGTTTGAAAGCGCGATGTTCAACGGCCCCAGTGTGCGCACGACGGCCAAAAAGTTAGGCATGCGCACCGAAGCCAGCGGACGGTATGAAAAAGGGCTGGACCCGAACGGCTGCCGCCGGTGCCTGGACCGCGCGTTAGAACTGGTGCAGATGTTAGACGCGGGCGACGTGGTGAACGGCGTGGTCGACGTATGCAAGGTCACGCGCCCGGAGCGCCGCGTCCCACTGAACCCGGAAAAGGTGAACAGCCTGCTGGGCTCCGACCTGACGCGCGAACAGATGGTAGATATCCTGCTGCCGCTTGGGTTTGCGATGGACGGCGACGAGATTCTCATCCCGTCCAGCCGTTGGGATATGGAATTGGACTGCGACGTTGCCGAGGAAGTGGCGCGCTTTGTCGGGTACAACAAGATTCCCAGTACGGCCATCCGGGGCACGGCCAGCGCCCGCCCGACGGAACGTCAGACGTTCCGCAAACACCTGATGAACGCACTGTGCGGCTGTGGGCTGTATCAGATTGAAACCTTCAGTTTCTACGGGGCGAAATCGTTCGACGCAATCTGCCTGCCGGAGGGCGACCCGCTGCGCAATGCGCTTGTGATATCCAACCCCCTGGGCGAGGACACAAGCATCATGCGCACAACGGCGCTGCCGAGCATGATGGAGGTGCTTGCGCGCAACGCGAACGCCCGCGCGGCGGAGTGCGCGCTGTTTGAATGTACCACCACTTACACACCGAGCGGCGAGGAGGACAAACTGCCCACCGAGACAGAGACCCTGATGTTAGGGGTCTACGGCGGCGCGTGGGATTACCTTGCGCTGAAAGGCGTGGTGGAAAAGCTGCTGGAAACAGCGCGCATTTCCGAGGCGCGGTTTGTGCGCGATACGGCGGGCACGAGCTATCATCCGGGCCGGTGCGCGAAGATCTATTTAGGTGATGACCTGTTGGGCGTAATTGGCGAGGTACACCCCGCAGTGCTGGCAAATTACGGGGTCAAACAGCGCGCGGTGGCGGCGGAACTGTCGCTGGAAGTGCTGTTTGCGCACCGGGGGCCGACACCGGTGTTCCATGCGCTGCCGCGCCACCCGGCCATCACGCGCGACCTTGCTTTGGTCGCGGATGAAAAAGCGCCTGCGGCGGAAATCGCCGCGTGTATCCGCAAAGCTGCCGGAAAGACGCTGGAAAGCCTGACGCTGTTCGACGTATACACGGGCGAACACATGGCGGCGGGCAAAAAAAGCCTTGCCTACAGCCTTGTGCTGCGCGCCTCCGACCGCACGCTGACGGACGAGGAAGCCGAACACAGCGTAAAGAAAGTCCTGGATGCGCTGGAAAAGTTGGGCGTCACCCTGCGCGTATAACGAAAAGCGGGAGCGTCCCGGACAAAGCGTGTTTGTGCATCCCCGCTCGCCGGACAGGGTGGGGAACGCACAAAAAATATCTCCGCGCAAAAATGCAATTTTTGCGCATGATGGGATTCCAAAGGGACTGTGTCCCTTTGGCGGAGGATTCAAAGGGGGCAGCGCCCCCTTTGGGCACGCCGCCGACCACACAAACTTTAAGGAAAGGTCAAGAAAAGCTATGGATTACCCCCTTTTAGCTGACAAGCTGTTTCCCCATATCACCGAAACGCCGGAAGATGTAGAGGCGCGTTATCCGCGAAGGGCGCTGCCGGAAGGGGCGAAGGTGACGCGGATGGGGCCAAGCCCTACGGGGTTCATGCACTTAGGCAATCTGTATGGGGCGCTGGTGGATGAGCGTCTGGCACACCAGTCGGGCGGCGTGTTTTTCCTGCGCATTGAGGATACCGACCACAAGCGCGAGGTAGAGGGCGGCGTTGAAACCATTATCAACGCGTTTTCGGCCTTCGGCCTTCCGTTTGACGAGGGCGCGGTGCTGGATGGGGAACGCGGGGACTATGGGCCGTATTACCAGTCGCGGCGCGCGGAAATTTATCAGACGTTCGCAAAATCGCTGGTGGCGCGCGGGATGGCCTATCCGTGCTTCTGCACCGAGGAGGAATTGAGCGCCGCCCATGCGAAGCAGGAGGCCAATAAAGAGAACTTCGGCTATTACGGCCCCTATGCCGTCTGGCGCGACCGCCCGATGGCCGATATTGAAGCCGCTTTGGAAAAGGGGCTGCCCTATGTCGTGCGTTTCCGCAGTGAGGGCAGCATTGAAAACAAGGTGCGGCATGACGACCTCATCAAAGGCAAATTAGAAGTGACCGAGAACGACCAGGATATTGTCATCCTGAAATCGGACGGTATTCCCACCTACCATTTCGCGCATGTTGTAGACGACCATTTGATGGGTACCACCGTCGTGGTGCGCGGGGAGGAATGGCTCGCCACGCTGCCGGTACACCTGCAATTATTCCGCGCGATGGGCTGGAAACCCCCGCGCTACGCGCACACCGCGCAGCTTATGAAGTTGGATGAGGAGACGGGCGGCAAACGCAAGCTTTCCAAACGCAAAGACCCGGAACTCGCGCTCACCTATTACGCGAAAGAGGGCTATCCCGCCCCCTGTGTGTTAGAATACCTGATGACGCTGCTCAATTCCAATTTCGAGGAATGGCGCCGCGCCAACCCCGCCTTGCCCATGCAGGATTTCCCATTCAGCACAAAAAAAATGAGCGCTTCCGGCGCGCTGTTCGATATCCAGAAACTGCGCGACGTTTCCAAAGACGTAATCTCCCGCATGTCCGCCGAGGCCGTCTATGACGCCGTGGCGCAGTGGAGCGCCGAAAACGACTCCGCGTTCCACACGCTTTTCACGCGCGCGCCGGAAAAGAGCCGCGCGTTCCTCGCCATTGGCCGCGGCGGTAAAAAGCCCCGCAAGGACTTAGCCGTGTGGACAGACGTAAAGCCCTATATGGACTTTTTCTTCGACGAGCTTTTCACGCCCGACTACACGCTTCCCGAACGCGTAAATACGGAGGACGCCAAGGCCATCCTTGCAGAGTTCCTTGCCGTGTTCGACGAAAACGACACACCCGAAGCGTTCTTTGAAAAGATCAAAACCATCTCCGCCGCCCACGGCTACGCCGCCGAGACAAAGGCGTATAAGCAGAATCCCGAACAGTATAAGGGGTCGGCGGGGGATGTCTCTATGGTCGTGCGTGTCGCCATTGCTGGGCGTCAGAACGCCCCCGACCTGCAAAGCGTGATGCACATCATGGGCAAACAACAGGTGGGGGACCGCATCCAGCGCTGCTTGGCAGCGCTGTGAGAGGTAGATGATCTGAATGCCGGGCTGCCGCCCGGACCTGCCCAGAGGCTCCGCCTCTGGACTCCGCCAAAG
>CANCXY010000040.1 GCA_947381875.1 uncultured Clostridia bacterium
CTGGACCCCGGCAAAACACCGATGGAAAACCTGCAATTCCTCCTGTTCTTAGCCGCGGTGATAAAGGCCGTCGACCAGTATCAGGACCTGCTGCGCGTCACGGTGGCCTCGGCAGGCAACGACCACCGCCTCGGCGCGAATGAAGCGCCCCCGGCGATCATCTCTATTTTTGTGGGGGAGGAATTGGAAGCCGTTATAGAGGCGATTGCCTCCGGCGAGGATTATATTGCCCCCGCGAAACTGAAAATGGAACTGGGCGTCGATATTCTGCCTACGTTCTCCAAAGATACCACCGACCGCAACCGCACGTCCCCGTTTGCGTTCACGGGCAATAAATTTGAGTTCCGTATGCCCGGCAGCGCCATGAGTGTGGCCGATGCGAACGTAGTATTGAATACAGCCGTTGCAAAAGCCCTGCGCGGGTATGCCGACGAGTTGGAGCAGGCCGAAAATTTCGACAAAGCGGTCATTAAACTGGTAAAACGGACCATCCGCGACCATAAGCGTATCATTTTTAACGGCAACGGCTACAGCAAGGAATGGGAGGCCGAAGCCGAGGCGCGCGGTCTGTGCAATTTCCGCAACACCGTAGAGGCCCTGCCGTGCCTCATCAGCAAGAAAAATATTGATCTGTTTGAGGAATTTGGCATCTTTACCCGCACAGAGGTACGGGCGCGCTATGCGGTGCATTTGGAGAATTATGCTAAAACCCTGCATATCGAGGCGCTGACAATGCTGGACATGACGAAAAAACAGATATTCCCGGCTGTTACCGCGTATATGGGCGCGGTGGCGCAGTCGGCGGAGGCAATCGGCCGGACTGGCCTCTCCGCGCGCGCGGCACAATCGCTGTTGGCGAAGCTGACAGAGGGGGCCGACAAGCTGTGGGACGCGCTGGAAGCCCTGCAAACCGTCGTGGGACGCGTACCCAAAGACGACAGCCTCGCCACCGCCGTTTACTACCGCGACGAGGTACTCCCGGCGATGGCCGCCCTGCGCACGGAGGCGGACGCGCTGGAACTGCTGTGTGCAAAGGAATATTGGCCGCTGCCTACCTATGGCGATTTGCTGTTTGGCGTGAATTAAAAACTGAGAATATAAGGAAAATGCCGTTGCTTGGTATAGACAGAGGGCCGGGGCAAACGCCCCGGCCCTCTTGCGCTTCCTGCTGCAATGCTTTATTTACGATTAGGGAAAGGGGACATGGAACAGGCGCAAAATCTCCTTCTGGGATTCATGCTCCCGCTCTACTAAGAATGCGATAAAATCTCTGTCGTTTATGTGCGCGCGTTCTAACAGAGAGACGTACTCCATGCGCAGAATGGGCGGGATAATCGCCGGAAGGTAGCCGTCCTGGATAAGCGCGAGGTTCATCAGCAGCCTGGCAACGCGGCCATTCCCGTCCCGGAAAGGATGGATGAATACAAACCGCTTGTGTAACTGTGCCGCGAATACCACAGGATGGTAATTCCCCCGTTCGGTATCCGCCCACGCGAACAGCGATTCCATCTCTTGCGCTATCGTATCCGGCGGCGCGACAGGGAACTTTGACCCTGTGATAATCACCGGGACATCCCGCCAGCGCCCCGCGTATGCTGGCTCAATGTTCTGGTAGAAAAGCCGGTGCATTTCTATAACAGCCCGTTCGTCAATGCGGCGTTCGTTCAGCAGTGTGAACATAAAATCGTAGGCTTTGGCGTGGTCTACCGCTTCCAGCACGTCGCGCAGCGGCTTGCCGCCCATTGTCAGGCCGTCCTCGATTAGTACCTTTGTCTCGCTCTCCGTCAGCGTGTTGCCCTCCAGCGCGTTGGAGGCCCAGGTCAGTCCCACGCGGTAATAGTCGCGTATCTGCCGGAGCATTTCGCCCTGCATTGGGCGCAGCGCGGCAACTTCCTTTTGGAACAGGTCGATTTTTTGCAAAAGCTCCATCCTGTCACCATCCCTTTGATGGTTCCTTGCTTGGAGGGCAAGGAATCATGGCTATATGTCTATTAGTATTAGTATACCATACAGCGCCGGGGTTGGGTAGGGGAGGGAGGGAAAATCAATTTACCCATTTACAGTTTTCTCCCCGCCAAAGGCGGGGAGAAAGTCGCGAAAGCTATTGATTGGACAAGATGGGTTTCCAAAGGGGCTGCGCCCCTTTAGCGGAGTCCAGAGGCAGAGCCTCTGGGAGCCGTTTTCCTCTTAAATCGCGTTTGCGGCGTGGTAAGCGCTACGGACGGCAGCGGCGATATCGGCGGTGCGTTCGCCGGAGCAGTCGCCCACGAAGGTGACGGGGGTGGTGACGCCTTCTATAGAGAAGGGAATCTTTTTGGAGCCTACCGCCATCACAACCCAATCACATGGGATGGAAACAGCCTCGTTGGTTTCCGTGTTTACCGCCTGTACGCCGTCGGCGGTGATGGCGGTCACTTTCGTCTTGACAAACTGCTCTGCTTTCTGTTCGGCAAAATCCTTCATGATGATCGGCAGAATGGTGGACGATTCCCCGGAGGCAATCTTATCCAGCATTTCCACAATGGCCACCGTGCAGCCCTTTTCCAGCAGGAACTCCGCCGTCTCCGTGCCCACGAGGCCGCCGCCAATCACCGCGCATTTGCCGGAGGGCGTCACCTTCCCGGCCAATACGTCCCAGGAGGAGACGACATTGGCCCCATCCGCGCCCGGCACGGGCAGGCTGAAATTATGCGCGCCCACCGCCACAATCACGGCGTCGGCAGCGTTCATCTCCTCGACGCCGCACGACTGGCCTAATTTTATATGCACACCCAATGCGGGCAGAATCTTTTCATAATATTCCACCGACCGCAAAATCTCGGCTTTCCGCGGCGGAGCTGCCGCCAGCAGGATCTGGCCGCCCATCTTTTCGGCGGTGTCGTACAGCGTGACGGCGTATCCCCGCTTTGCGGCCACGCGGGCGGCTTCCAGCCCGGCAATGCCCGCGCCAATCACCACGACCTTTTTCTCTCCCTCGCCGGGGCGCAGGAAAATCGTGGCTTCATCACCATTCTCCGCGTTGAGGACGCAGGAGATATATTTGCGGTTCTGGATGGCGTCCACACAGCCCTTATTGCAGTTGAGGCAGGTGCGGATGGGTTCATCGCGTTCCACTTTCAGCGCAATATCCGGGTCGGTGAGCAGGGAGCGGCCATAGCCGATCACATCCGCCTGCCCGGCGTTCAAAATCTCCTCGCCTGCCTCTACGGTGACGACGCGCCCCACGGTGGCTACGGGGATAGACACTAACTTTTTGATCTCCGCCGCAATCGGAAGGGTCCAGTTGTACGGCACAGTGCCCATCGGCGGGATGGTATCGCCCATGTTGCCGGTGTGGTTGGCCTGTGCGGCCTGGATCATATCTACGCCGGCCTTTTCCAGCAAAACGGCGAACTGTTTTGCCTCCTCCGGCATCAGGCCGCCTTTGCCGCGCAGGGAGCCGTCGGGGTTGACGGTGATGATGGGCAGCTTGTATTCCAAAATCAAATCAGGCGCGGCCTCTTTCAGCGCGGCCACCACTTCTAACGCATAGCGGACGCGGTTCTCAAAGCTGCCGCCGTACTCGTCTGTGCGGTGGTTGAGCAGCTCCGAACACAGAGAACCAATCAGGCGGTCGCCATGTACCTCTATTGCGTCGATACCGGCCTGTGCGGCGCGGCGGGCGCAGGCGGCCATAGCCTTTTGAATATCCTTTAACTGTTCTACAGTGGCTTCGGAGATGAAGTGCTGCATATCGTGACGCAGTTTGGCGTATGCCTCGGCGCGCAGCTTTTCCGATTCCGCCATTTTCGCCTCAAACTGCGCCGTATCGCCTGCCGCTTTGGCGGCCTGCGCGGCTCTGCCCGCCATCATGGAGCCGACAATCATCTTGCCAACGCCGGGCACGTCGTACTCCGGATGGAAAATTTGCAGCGCCACTTTGGCCCCGTGGGCATGCACCGCTTCAGCCAGCTTCTGAAATGAGGGGATCTGGCTGTCGTCGCACAGCTTGGGCGTGGGGGAGGCGGTGTTCACCGGGGCCACGTCGCCAAGGGCGATATAGGCTACGCCGCCCTTGGCCAGCCGCTCGTAAAAATGCAGGCTGCGCGAGCCGATGGAGCCGTCGCGCTCCTCATAGCCTGTGGTGAGCGGGGGGAACATGATGCGGTTTTTCAATGTCTGGCCGCCCACCTTCAGCGGCTGGAGCAGGGGAGAATTTTTGCCCATAATTGGTACATCCTTTCTTATTTTATGTATTCCCCCGCCCGCAGGGCGGGGGAATACAGGGAAAACCTCGCTGTGGTTTTTACAGCGCAAGGGCGGTTTGATAGCCCTGTGTAATGGCGTCTTTCAGATTGCCCGGCTTTGCGGCGTCGCCTAAGATATGGTACGCCGCGCCGCTTGCCTTCAGCATTTCTTCCAGCGCCGGGTCGGGACGGTAGCCTACGGCCAGCACAAGCGTGTCCGCTCCGGTCAGCGTGTGTTCTTCTCCGTCTTTTGTGTAGATGATGGCGTCCGGTTCTACGCGCTCCACCTTCGCGCCGCAAATCAACTGGATGCCCTTTTTCAGCATCCGCTGCACCAGCAGGCTGCGGCCCGGCCCAGATTCCGTCAGCATCACGCCGGGGGCCATTTCCAGCACGGTTACTTCCCAGTTGCGCGGGAACAGGTCGTTGATGAGCGGGGCAAGGTAATCTGCCGTTTCACAGCCCACCGAACCGCCGCCCAGCACTACGATCTTCCGCCCTGGGAACGCGCGGCCCGCTAAAATGTCGTCGGCGGTCATCCACTGTTTGTAGGCGGTGAATGCCTCTGGAACAACGGGGACGGCCCCCGTGCAGGCGATTACCTCATACCCGGCAAATTCGCCGCGCAGGAGGTCTTCTGTCACCGGGCAGTTCAGCCGCACTTCCACGCCAGCCTGTGCGAGCTTGCGCACCATGTATTTCGTCACTTTTGCCAAATCCTGTTTGGCGATGGGCACCGCCGCCAGGCGCAGCAGGCCGCCCAATGCGTCGCCCTTTTCGCACAGCACCACATGATGGCCCCGCTTCTTTGCCGTGAAAGCCGCTTCCATCCCGGCAGGCCCGCCGCCGATCACCAGCACATTTTTCACCGTTTGGGCCGGGGGGATCGTCTCCTCGTTTTCGGGTTCCAGCGAGGGGTTCACCGTGCAGGAAACACGTTTGCCAAACATGATGCCGTTCAGGCACCGCAGGCAGCCGATACATGGGCGGATATCATCTTCCCGCCCCGACATGGCCTTGCTGACAAATTCCGGGTCACACAGGTTGGCGCGACCCATCATGCAAATATCGGCCTTACCGTTTGCAATCAGTTCTTCCGCCAGCCACGGTTCTGTGATGCGGCCCACCGTCGCCACGGGGATGGAGACGCGCTGCCGGATTTCTTCCGCCAGGCGCATATGGGAGCCCATTGGCGTACCAGGCGCGGGGATGGAGCTGCCGCGCATGATGGTGGTGCCGCCGGAGACATGCAGGAAATCGGCCCCCGCCGCCTCTAACTGCTTTGCCACATACACCGCGTCATTCAGGTTCAGCCCGCCGTCGGTGTACTCGTCGCCGGAAATGCGCACGTCAATGATGAAATCCTCGCCGCACATCCGTCGTACCTCGGCAATCACCTCTAACGTCAGGCGCAGGCGGCCCCGGATATCGCCGCCGTACTCGTCGGTGCGCTTGTTGTACAGCGGGGAAAGGAACCCGCCCAACAGGCCGTGCGCATGCGCCGCGTGGATCTCCACGCCGTCGCCGCCCGCCTGCTGTACGCGCCGGGCCGCCGCGCCGAACTGCGTGATAATTGTATGCAGCTCCTCCACTGTCACCGCGCGCGGTGCCTCTTTGGCGTAGTACGGCCCCACATGGGAGGGGGCGATCAGCCGGGGCGTGCCGGGTATGGGGAAGGCCATATAGGCCGGATGGAACAACTGGGGCAGGATCTTTGTGCCGTAAGCGTGTACAGCGTCCGTCAGCTTTTTCCAGCCTGGGATATAGGAGTCGTCGGAAATGGACATATCGCCCGGCAGGTAAATATAGGTAGGTTCCACCGTCGTCACTTCTGTAACAATCAGCCCTACGCCACCTTTGGCGCGGGCGGCATAGTGGGCCACAAGCGCATCGGTGACATACCCGTGGTCGGCCAGGTTGGTGGACAGCGGCGGCATAAATACCCGGTTCTTTACCGCGGTTTTGCCGATCTGGATAGGGGAAAACAAGTGCGGATACGACGGCATTGGTCTGTCAGCTCCTCTCTGCGGGAAAAGGGAAGTGTGTGTTCTTTCCCTTTAGCATAACAGAACGGGAATGCAATCGGAATTGCAAAAACAGTAAATATAATTGCAATTCCGACAAAATGTGTTATAATTTCCTATAAAAGAAACTCGGAAAAGAGGAGCAAAATCATGAAATTAGACGAACTCAGCCGCCTTTCCGGCCAAGTGGGCACAGGTGACAGGCCGCGCAAGGCGGAGCGGATGCGGCAAATGCTGGCCGGGCGGGGCATGCAATGGGGGGAGATGTACCAGGAATTGGAGATGTCGCACCGCTATGTGGACGCCTACCGGCACGAGAGCGAGGAGGGCGGGCATGTGCCCATGCACAGCCACAATTTTTATGAGCTGACCTACTGCCGTACAAGCTGCGGCATGGAATATCTGTTAGGGGCGAACCGGTACCGGGTGCAGCGGGGGGATATCGTGTTCACGCCGCCCGGCGTCAACCACCGCCCGCTGTTAGCGGACCGCCTGGTAGCCCCCTGCCGCCGGGACGTTGTGTGGATCAGCCGCGAGTTTGTGGCGCGGACGGCGGCCGCGTTCCCGTTTGACGCCGCGCCGGAACAGGAGCAGGCGTTTTTGCTGCGCACGATCGGTACGTCCTGGGAGATGTTGGGGGAATATTTTGACACCAGCGTACAGGAAGCACTGCGCCGCGCGCCGTGCTGGGAGGTGTTCCTAGCGGGCAATACGCTGATCCTGCTGACGCAGCTGAGGCGCGCACTGGCAAGCCGCGGGGGCGCGACGCTGGCGCAGGCGGAGAAACCGGAGCTGCTGGAACAGGTGTTCGCCTACATTGAAACGCACCTTGCTGAACCAATCACCCTCGCCGATACCGCCCGGCATTTCTGGGTGAGCGAGAGCAAGATAAGCCAAATCTTCCGAAGCAAGTTGGGGGTCAGCTTTTACCGCTGTGTCACTCAGCGGCGGCTGATTGCGGCGAAATCGCTGATTGTGCAGGGCCTGCCACTGAATACTGTGCATGAACAGGTGGGCTTTGCCGATTACTCCACCTTTTTCCGGGCGTTCAAGCGGGAATACGGCATCGCGCCCAGCCACTTCCGGGCGCTGTACACGAAGGATGAGACGTAGCGGCGGAGTGAAACAGCCCTCTGGACCATCCATCTTCGGCGTACACGACAGGTTTTGCCGGGTTTGGGGATGGGACAGCCTGTTGCGGATGATTTTTTTGCATTTTTTCTTCTGGCCTATTGACATAAGGGAATGTTTGGCATATAATACAAAACATAAGTTTCAATACGATTGTTTCAAAACAAGCAATTTTCTATGGAGGAAAAAATGCGTAAAAAAGAAAGGTTCCAGTTTGCGTCGATCTATGCCGTCCTGTACACGGCCACCACCCTGCTGAACAGCGTGCTGTATCTGTGCAGCGGCATTTATGAGGACCCAAGCGGCAACTGGCATGAATTGGACAGGGCGATAATCCTTCTGATCGGCATGACGGCTTTTATGCTATGTACATCTTTGCCGGTGAAGCCTGTGATTTTGCGGTATGCTATCGCCTATGTGCCGTCTCAACTATTGGCGTTTGGCTATGTGTGGTTTACCGGGTTCCGGGAGCCGCTGGCGAAAACAGCGTACCGGGATATCTGGATCAACTTTACGAGCCTGTTTGTCCTGATGTGTATCGCCAACACGGTGATAAGCGTCTGCAAGGAGAAAAAGAAGAAAAGCACTTAAAAAAGAAAACCCCCTGCCATTCCGTGGCAGGGGGTTTGTATTTGCCTGTGATACAAGTTTTGCCCTATGGTTTTTTCAGCAGCAGCGCGGCGCTGACAACAGCCGTCCATACGAGCTGATAGCAAAGCACGATTCCGAAGGAAAGCCCGCCCAAACCCTGATAGAAGCTGAGCGCGACAGCCACGACAGCCCCTAACATGCAGGCGGTCATCAGGGCGACGCCCGCGAAGCGCTCACAGGCGGTGAACTGGGACGCGGCGTGCAAGCCGCCCAAAAGGGACGCGCACGCGCCGCTGTGGATCATCACGCCTTCGCTTTCAGGACGATAGGCAAGTTCCGCGGAAAGCGCGTCCTGCTCGGACTGGGAAAGCACTTTTACCGCGCCGTCCGGCAAATCGTAAACGGCGGTCACAAGCGGGGCGGTGATGTTGAAATCGTCCGCCTGCACCAAGACAGTCACATCGGAATCGGCCAGCCACTTTATCGACTCCGCCACCCGGCGGCTGGGCTGGTAGCTGACAATATACCTACCGAAAATTTTCCCCGCGACCGCCATATAGATGGCTGAGCGCTTCCCATTCTGGGTGTAGCGGCGCTCGTAATCAACGGAGGGAAGCTCCACATTGTGGCGCTTCATCATCTCGCGGCTGCCCAACAGCACACGGCGCTGGTCGATCCAGCCGGTAAAGCCGAACCCAATCTCCGCCGCCGCGTCCTTCACGTTCAAAAGCAGCTTTTCGTTGTTGTCCAAGATGCCCATGAATACCCCGCGCAGCGTTTCGCACCGGGGGGCCAGCATGCTGGCGGCGTAAAGGATGGCGATATCAATGCGCTCTTTCTCAAACGTCTTGATGCCGTGCAGCCGCACACTGCCCGCCGGGAACAGCTCCCGCGCGCGCAGGAGGACCGTATTTGCACTGCGCAGCGTTTTCACCGCGCTTGGCCCCGGCACCACCGCGCCGCAGCGGGCCGCCGCGCGCTGTAAAAGGTCCATCGGCAGCGCGTAAGCAAGTGTGGCCCCCAGAGGGGCGGCCAGGCACATGGCCCCCGCAAAGGCGCTGAGCGACGCGGGCGCGCCGCCTTTCAGTGCGCCCACTACCGCGCAGATCAACGCCGACGCGGCAATGCCCCAGCTCAATTTCTGCGCGTAGTCGTCCAGGGCGTGGGCCGAGAAGCTCTGGCGCAGAAAGCCCTTGACGAGCGCCGTTGGGCGGTTCAGCAGCACATGCGGGTTCGCCTCGCCCGTGCCGTCGCACAGGCGCTTGGCCAACTGGTCTTTTTCCAGCATAAACGCCGCCTCGTGTTCATCGCCGGAGCTTGCAAGCGCGAAATTCGCACATACGGCGCGAAGCTGGATCCACTTGCCCAGGGCGTTGCCGCACAGGAGCAACGCGGCGATAGGCGAAAACAATGTGACCGTCTCCGGGCCGAACGACTGCGGCAGGCACAGCAGGGCCACGTTCTGCACGATGGCCGCCAACGCCGCCAGCGCGGCGAAGCTGTCTGTGGTGGGGCGCTGGAACAGCCCGCGCAGCCCCGCCGCCAGCGTGGAAAGCGAACTGAACGCCACGGCGGCCAAAAGCACCAGGTTTGTCACCAGGTATGTGAGCGGCGCAATCTTCGGGTCCAGCGCAGGGATGGCGGGAAGGCCGCCCTCGCGGGCCGAAAGCCCTAAGTAGAGCAGGAACAGCGTAAGTACGCCGGTAAAACAGGTGCGCACCAGGCGCGTTTCACACATCGCGCCCAGCTCGCCCGCCACAACGGGGGCGTCGGAGAGGCTGCCATACTCCTCGATTTCCGCTTCGCCCATCAGCGGGGCGCTGTCATCTTTGGGGCGGATTGCGCCATATTCGCCGGTGCGCGTGCGGGAAATGGGGATGTCAATATCTACTGTATAGCCGTCGCGGCGCGCCTCTTTTGTGCCCAGGGCGAGGGAGTCGGTGCCGGTGATGGCGCGCGCCACGATGGACGGCGAAATGGATACCTGCCGCCCCGACTTCCCCTCTTTTTTCTGCGCCATATCGCGCACGGCATTGTTGATATCCCCGGTGCCCACAGGCGCTTTGCTGTTTTTGATGGCCTGGACATCCTCAATCAGGTCCGGCAGCTTTTCAAATTCGCCTGTAAAGCCCTCGGTCGTCGATTCATAATATTCGCCCTGTTCGGCCCCTTCGCCTTCCTCGGTGTGCCGGGCGAACAGTTTGGAAAAAAAGCTGTTTTTATCTTTTTTGCGGCGCGCGCTCCCGTCAGGCGCGTCTATCACGCTGGTGGTGAAGAAATCGCGGAAGCGGTCGTCCACCTCGCCAAATAACTGGTTGCCCGTCGCGAAGGGGTCGGGGGCGGCGGGAGGCGGCGTGTTTTCCGCCTGTGATTCGGCGGGCGGCTGCGGCGCGGCGCTCTGCGCGGGGGCGTCCGGGCGCGGCGCGGGCTTGTCCGGCTCCTTTTTCTCTGTCCCTTTTTCCTCGGCTTCCCTGCGGAGCTGTTCCACGGCCTCCCTGCGCGCCTGCTCTAAAAGCTGTTCGCGCGCCTGGGCCTGCTTTTTCGCTTCGGCCTCGGCATATGCCTTGATATTCGGCAGCTCATGCGTCTCCGGTTCGGGCGGCTGCGGGGGTGGCGGCGGCGGGGCCTGTGCCGGGGCGGGCCGGGGCGGTTCAGGACACACAGGCGAGGCTGCGGGCTGCTGTGTAAACACGGGCCTCGGCAGCAGTACCGGGCTTACGACTGTGCGCTTCGGCGCGGCATTGATGCCAAGCTCGGAGAGGATGGCGTCAAGCTGGTCGTCTGAAGCATTCACGGGGCCGGTACGGTTTTCCTTTTCCCGTGTCTCCTGCACCTGTTCCAGGATATGGTCTATTTCCGAATCCCGGATGATGCGCGGTTTTGGATCACTGTTCAATCGAATCCCTCCGTTTCCCGCTGACGCATGATCTCATACAAAACGATACCGGCGGCCACCGATACATTAAAGCTGTCCACGCCTGTATCCGTGCGCGCCATAGGCAGGGCGAGCGCGCCGTCGCACAGGGAACGCACGAGGGGCGAAACGCCTTTGCCCTCCGCCCCCAACACCAGCGCAATGGGACCGCGCAGGTTTTCACGGAACGGCGGGCGACCGCCGAGGTCGGCACAGTAGACGAACACGCCCTGCGCTTTCAGGCGGCGGACCGTCTCGCCGATATTGGCTACGCGCGCTACGGGCAGGCGCGCCGCCGCGCCCGCGCTGCTTTTCAGCACGGCGGGCGTCACCGACACACCGCCGCGCCGGGGAATCACCGCGCCATGCGCGCCGCACAAAAGCGCCGTGCGCAGGACAGCGCCCAGGTTATGGGGATCCTCGATGCCGTCCGCCAACACAAGGAAAGGCGGTTCCCCCTTTTCCGCCGCGCCCTGCATGAGCTGTTCTACTGAAACATATTCCACGCACGCGCCAAAGGCCGCGATGCCCTGATGGCTGTCCGTGCCGCACATGGCGCGCAGCTTGGCGGCATGCACGCGCTTCACGACAGCCCCTGCCTCCCGCGCCAGGGCGGTGTAGTAAGACGCCTCGGCGGGGCGCATCGTATCCTGTATCCACACGGTATCCACACCCGCGCCGCTTTTGAGGAGCTGGGCCACCGCGTTTTTGCCGAAGGCGGGGGCGGTACGTCCCTCCGCGCTGTTTTCCTGCCGTTTATCTTCCATGCCATTATCTCCCGCAATATACTCTTATACAAAATACCAGTATACCACAGAACGTTTCCGTTTTCTACCTTTTTTGTGTGAAACAATGTTTCAAAAAGTGCATAAAAATTTTCAGCGCCCATACATATGTATGGGCGCGATGAAAGTTTCCGTCCACCCTTTTCACTGTGCCCGCAGGCGCGTCCACGCGAGCAACCGCCGCGCAGCGGCGGCTCTTAGCGAGTCGGAAAGGGTGGCGGAGTCCAGAGGCAGAGCCGCTGGCAGGATTCCAAAGGACAGCGCCCTTTGGGCCGGCGGCAGCCCAACAGTCAGCGCAGGAGCAGCCAGGCAGCGCCGGCGGCGAGGGCGGCGGCGGTGAGCAGGAGGCAGAGGCGCAGGCGGGGGGAGAGCAGGGAAGAACGCCAGGAGACAAGGCCCGCGGCGTATTTTTCGGCCGCGTCACGGCTGCGGCCCAGGCGGACGGCCTCGCTTTCCGGTTTCAGGAATACGAGTACGCGCTCGATGCTCTCATCCTGCGGCTCTACGATTTCTACTACGCATTTGTTGACGCCTTTCATGCAATCCCTTCCTCTTTCTTTTCCAGGCGTGTCCCAAAACGCAGGGGTTTTGTGTCCCCTCGCAAGGCGGGGGCGCACAGGAATATCCTTGCGGGTTGGGCATGCTCTTTTCCTTTTGGGAAAAGTGTGGGCGGAGGGCGCGCAAATTAAACAGTTTTTGCGGCGGAATTTCTCTGTTCTGCCCCGTTTGTCCATTCGTAAAGGCTGGTATACACCTTGTAAATGGTAAAAATATCCGGGTTGATTGTTGAAAACTCGGTTGAAAGAGTGGAAAACCCGCTCTGTTTGCCCGTTTTTCGGCCTTTTGGATGAAGTTATCCACCGGGTTTTCAACAGGCGGTTGAAAACTTTTCACAAAACCCTGTGTTGAAATTTGGGCGTCAAGTTGGGATTGTGCCGAGATTTTTCGAGGGAACCTTCTTTTTTTCGCCGTTTTGTCGAATGGGGCGCGCCAGATATTTCCTTTATACACCATGTTCTTCCATATTTTATACGAGGAAAAGTTTTCCACAATTTTGCACAAGTTTTCAACATGAAGGGGGGAAAGAGGGCATAGGAGAAAAGTTTTTGAGTATCCTCCGCCCGCCAGGTAGGGAATATGTGGAAAATCTTCCCTCGCTTTGAACATTCCCCAGAGGGATCAGAGGCCTATCGCGCGAAAAAGAGAAAAAAGCGGCGCGGGCGATTGATTTTGCGGTCCCGGTGCGGTATACTGTTATTATTATAACAGGGCGGTGCATCTGCCGCCTGACGCTCAGGAGGGTAACGATTATGCTTGTAAACGCAACCGAAATGCTGCAAAAGGCGCGCGACGGCCACTATGCCGTCGGCCAGTTCAACATCAACAACTTAGAGTGGACCAAAGCGGCCCTGCAAGCCGCCGAGGAGCTGCAAAGCCCGATCATCCTCGGCGTATCCGAGGGCGCGGGAAAGTATATGACAGGCTTCCCCACCGTCGCCGCGATGGTAAAGGCCATGATCGGCACGCTGCATATCACCGTGCCTGTGGCGCTGCATCTGGACCACGGCACCTACGAGGGCGCAAAAGCGTGCATCGAGGCGGGCTTCTCCTCCATCATGTTCGACGGCAGCCACTACGCCATTGATGAAAACATTGCCAAAACCACCGAGCTGGTCGCGCTGGCGCACGAAAAGGGCCTTTCCATCGAGGCCGAAGTGGGCAGCATCGGCGGCGAGGAAGACGGCGTGGTCGGCATGGGCGAGATCGCGGACGCCGACGAGTGCGCGCGCATCGCATCGCTGGGCATTGATTTCCTCGCGGCGGGCATCGGCAACATCCACGGCGTATATCCCGCCAACTGGAAGGGCCTCGATTTTGGCGCGCTGGAAAAGATCCATAACGCGACCAACCACATCCCCCTCGTGCTGCACGGCGGCACCGGTATCCCCGACGAGATGATCCAGAAGGCGATCGGACTGGGCGTGTCGAAGATCAACGTCAACACCGAATGCCAGTTATCGTTTGCCAAAGCAACGCGCGAATACATCGAAGCAGGCAAAGACCAGCAGGGCAAAGGCTTTGACCCCCGCAAACTCCTGGCCCCTGGCGCGGCGGCCATCAAAGAGACCGTCAAAACTAAAATGGCCCTGTTCGGTTCCGTCGGCAAAGCGTGATTGTTGGGCTGCCGCCCAAACCTGCCAAAAGGGCGCTGCCCTTTTGGAATCCTGCCAGAGGCGCCGCCTCTGGACTCCGCCAAAGGGGCGCAGCCCCTTTGGAAACCCATCTTATTGGAATGGATGTGTCCCCTCGCCCACAGCAGGGCGGGGGGATTTTATCTTATTTTTTCTGGGCTGTCCTGTGTGCCTCTTTACAAAGTGTCTGCGCCTGTGATACAATAAAATGCGGACAAAAGCGCACACTATTATAAAGGAGATGGACAGAATGGAAAAAGCAAAGGTGTATTTTACCAAAGAACTGACGCCTGAGGCCGTCGTGCGCGCGTTTGACGCACTGGGCAAACAGCTTCCCGGCAAGGTGGCTGTGAAGGTGCATTCGGGCGAGGAAGGAAACCAGAACTTTCTGCGTCCCCCGTTCATGCGCCCGATGATCGAAAAGGTGGACGGCACTGTCGTTGAGTGCAATACAGCGTATGACGGCGCGCGCAATACCACCGAACGGCATGTCAAGCTGTTGAAAAAGCACGAGTGGTCGAAGTATTTCTCCGTCGATCTGCTGGACGCCGAAGGGCCGGACCTGGTATTGAATATCCCGAACGGGAAGGTTTTGAAAACCAACGAAGTGGGCAAGGATATAGCGAAATATGATTCCCTGCTGGTCCTCTCGCACTTCAAAGGCCACCCGATGGGCGGTTACGGCGGCGCGCTGAAACAGCTTTCCATCGGCTGCGCTTCCAGCGCGGGCAAGGCGTGGATCCACTCCGGCGGTTTCAGCAACGACGTGAACGAATGCTGGAAACATACGGCAGAGCAGGACGCTTTCTGTGAGGCTATGGCCGACGCGGCCGCCAGCGTGGTCGAGTATTTCAAGGGCAATGCCGCCTATGTGAACATGGTGTGCAATCTCTCTGTCGACTGCGACTGCTGCGCGGTGGCCGAGGACCCGTGCATGAAGGATATCGGCATCCTGTCCTCGCTGGACCCCGTGGCCCTCGACCAGGCGTGTATGGACCTGATTTACCAGTCAAACGACCCAGGCCGCGCGCACTTTTTGGAGCGCGTGGAGTCCCGCCACGGCACGCATACCATTGACGCTGCCGCCGCGTTGGGCTTCGGCACAAAGGAATATGAATTGATCAGCTTGGATTGACCGCTGTATCACACATGACAACAGGCGCCGCCCGTGCATTTTGGCACGGGCGGCGCTGTCTGCGGTTTAGCGGAAAGAGAAACGGTTATCCTCCATGAATGTTTCCCGCTTAGGGTTCCCCTCGGCGCGGTAAATGGCTTTTCCTTTCAAATCGTAGATCACCGACCAAACGGTGTCCGTCCCCGAAGTTCTGTCATACTGGCACAGAAAACCATGTTTACCTGCCAGCAGTTCTTTCGCTGCCGCCACATCCATTTTCCCGCCGCATCCACGCAGCGTGTCCGTCACAGTGGCGTACCGCCTTTCAGATTCCCAGGTATACACTTCCCTATTCCGCTGTGCCTGCATTTCCGCCGCGTGGAACACATTGGTCGCGCAGACAAACGGCTGTTCTCCACAGGGCCGTATGACAGCGGTTTTTTCTGAATTGCACTCAATGACGGCAATTTCCCCCTGTGCGTCCGCTACGGTGAATGTCTGCGCGGAAGCGATGGGTATCCGCCGCGCACAATCCATGACTTCCGCAGTACGCCGGCATTTTTCCAGGAAAAAACGCAGCAGCAGGCCAGCCGTAAAACCGGGCCTTTTGGCGACAGGATAAACCGAGGTAAGCCCCACAGCAAGGCCGCATTCATTTACACCGTCTTCCATTTCCACAAAGGCGGTGGTATTGCCAGTAAAGCTGTGGGAAGGGCCGGAAAGGATGTAAATTGCGTTGGTGTTCAGTTCCTCTAATGCCGGGATAAAATCGCTGTTTCGCCCCAATAGGACATGTTCGCCGTCCGAAACGGCAAAGCACGAACAGGCACATGCAGGCGGGATGGCATACATACTGAAAAGGACGGCTTGCAGCGCGTCAGCATCACAGTGCTGCCCTTTAGCCAGCCCGTGTATCTCCTCCAAAATTTCCGGGAAAAATTCCCGATAAGCAGGCACGCAGGCGCGCGCAAAGTCCCTGCGCTCCTGCGTGACAGGGAAGGGGACATGGCTCAAAAGGGACTGGCCTTGTTCTGCCAAAGCAGCACCAAAGCGGAAGCCGATTTCATAATGGCTTCCCTGAAAAGATTCATGATACATTATAACAACCTCTATTTGGTAAAGTCCAGCCCCGGAGCCGTCTGTATGTAAGGATAAATCAATAAAAATTTTATGTCAATACCTGAAAAACAGAGGGAATATCCACATCGCGGATCTATTGCCGTGTATTTCCCCGCCCTCCGGGCGGGGAAATACACGAAAACATCCCGCATGGGACACTCCCAAAACAGAAGTTGTTTCTTTATCTCAAACCCGTCACGCTTCCTCCAGCGGCGCGTAATACTTTTCCTTATACCGCGCCAGCATGCTGTTGAAATCCGGCACCAGCCCGTCGTGCATATTGCGCCGGAACTCATGTGCGTCAAAGTGTGCGTCCTCGGATTCCTCGCCCACAATACGCGCCGCCACATTGGAACAGTGGTCGGAAATGCGTTCCAGGTTTGTAAGTATCTCCAAAAAGATCACGCCGCCCTCAATGCCGCACGACCCCTCTTTCAGGCGCAGGATATGGCGGTCACGCAGGGTCTGTGTCATGAGGTCGACCGTCTCCTCCAAAGGCTCCACCCGCGCCGCAATCAATGTGTCATTCGCGCGGAACGCCTGGATCGTCAGTTCCAGTATCTCCCGGATGGCCCCGTCGACCAGTTCTAACTCCTGCTTCGCACTGGGCGAAAAGGTGATTTCCTTATCAAACATCTCGCCGCTGCGTTCCATCACGTTGATGGCATAGTCGCCGATGCGCTCAAAATCGACAATAAAGTTGAACAGCTCGCTCACGGCGCGGCTGTCGCGTTCGTTCAGCTCGCAGTCGGACACCTTGACAAGGTAATTGCTGATACCCACTTCCAATTTGTCCACCAGGCTCTCGCGCTGTTCGATCAGATGGATTGTCTCCTCGTCATGGCTGAACAGCACGGGAACCGTCTCGTTGTAATTGGCGCGCGCGTTTTCCGCCATCTTCTCCACAGCGCCCTTCGCCTGCTGGATTGCCACGGCAGGCGATTTAAGCAGCAGTTCATCCAGCACCGGCATTTCCAATTCAAGCTCTTGCGACTGCCCGGCACGGTCGGGCACCGTCCACTCCGCCAGCCGCGCTAACAGTTTTGTAAACGGCAGGAACAGCAGCGTCGCGCCCACATTGAACAGTGTGTGGAAATTCGCGATCTCGCCCATGCCTATGGCGTCGTTCCACCACGGGAAATCGGCCACAGCCGTGGCCCCGTAGATGATGCCCATAAAGACGATAGAACCAATGATATTGAAATAGACGTGGATCATCGCCGTGCGCTTCGTCCTATGATTCTCCATAATTCACCATTAAACTCAACATAGTTATTTGGATTACTA
>CANCXY010000041.1 GCA_947381875.1 uncultured Clostridia bacterium
GGGCACACTTGGCAAGGTACTGGTTGGCATCGTGGCTGAATACCTCGACATCAATCAGGCCGTCGGCGTACCAGTCGTGATAATAGGTAATGGCATTGCGGTAGGCGTCGCTGGTGCAGTCTAACACGACTTCTTTGTCTTTTGTCAGGCGCAGGTCCATGAAAACGTCGCTCCAGTTGGTGAGGCCGAACGGCGCATAGAAGATGTTCTGGCCCCAGCACCATTCATCGAAACCGAAGGACATGGGAATCGTGTTGCCTGCGTCCGCGCCGTAGATCTTCGCGGCCATGTCATTGTCCTTGAACGCCTGGAGCGCCGCTTTCAGCTCCTCTACCGTTTCGGGGACCTTGAGACCCAGATCGTCCAGCCACTTTTTATTGATCATTGAAAACTGCTGGATGGAGTGGATGGAGTAGTCATCGGACGCGCCGGTGGCGGCTGTGCCCATCATCTCGGCGGAGGGCAGGCCGTAAATTTTGCCGTCGTCCTGCATGATAGCCGCTTTGATCTTGGGGTACTTTTCCAGGATAGCCGCCAGGTTGGGCATAACTTCCGGCGTGATGTACGGTGTCAGGTCCAGGAACGTCCCGCCACGGCCATAGCGGGCAAGGTCATAGTTGGAGAAGCCCACCGCCTGGAACGCGTCCGGCAGGTCGCCACCGTTGATGCGGATGCTCACCTGCTCGCCCAGGGAATCCGCCATGGTCTCCCATTCAATCTTTACGCCGGCCTTTTCCTGCATCTCATTCAGTACGGGGTTATCGTCGTAGCCTGGGGAAAGCGCGGAAATGCCGCTCACCACTTTGAATGTGGTCTGATCCGTGTTCTCATTCATCGTGCCGTCGTTGACATTGGCTTTCCCGCCACCGCCGCCGCAGGCGGTCAGCGTACTCAGCGCAAGGAGCGTCGCCAATGCAAGAGCCATAAACTTTTTCATCATCAAGTCTCCTTCTTTTTTTGATTTTTTATATGGGGCATCAGCCCTTGACCGCACCGGCCATAAAACCCTTTTCAAAATATTTCTGTACGAACGGATAGGCGATCAGCATCGGCACCGCGGCCACAATCATGGAGCAGAACTTAATCATTTCCGTCATTTTGTTCAGCTCGGCAAAACCGCCGGAAACCATCGCCGCCTGTTCCTGGCTGGCGGAGCTTTTCATCAGGATGCCGCGCAGAACCAGCGGAAGGGGCTGGCCCTTGCCGCCCAGATACAGCATCGCGGTGAACCAGTCGTTCCAGTAGGCCACCATGCTGAATACGGACATCACGGCCAGGATGGGCATGGAAAGCGGGATGACAACATGGATAAACGTGCGGAATTTGGAGCAGCCGTCAATTTCCGAAGCCTCGATCAGCTCGTGCGGCACGCTGTTCTGGAAATAGTTGCGCACAATGATCATATTGCCCACGCCCACGCCGCCGGGCAGGAACAGCGCCCACATGCTGCCGGTCAGCCCTGTTTCCTTCACCACTAAGTAGGTGGGGATCATGCCGCCGCCGAAATACATCGTGAAGATAAAGAACAGGCTGATCCATTTGCGGCCCGGCAGGCCCTTATCTGAAAGCGGATAGGCGGTAATATAGAGCATTACGACCGAGAAAATGGTGCCAATGACAGTATACTTGACAGAATTGCCGAAGCCGCTGAGGATATCCGGGTCCGCAAATACGGCCTTATAGCCGTCCAGCGTGAAGCCGCTGGGCAACAGGAACGTCTTGCCCGCGTACACATCATAAGGGTTCGAGAATGACGCAATCAGAACATAGTAGAGCGGATAGGCCACGATCAGCAGCACAAGGGTACAAATCGCTACCAGGACAATATCACTGACTTTGTCGGATATGCCGTGCGCTTTATTGTGATTCTTCATTTTCCCCGCCCCCTTATACAAATTCCACGTCCGAGGCTTTGGACGCGATCTTGTTGACGATCACCAGCAGCACAATGTTGATGGCTGTGTTGAACAGACCCACCGCCGTGGAGTAGCTGTACTTAGCCCGCTCAATACCCTGTTGGTACACATACACGGCGATCACGTCGGAAGTGGCCATATTCAGGTCTGTTTGCAGCAGCCATACCTTTTCAAAGCCGACATTCATCAGGCCGCCCGCCGCCATGATGAGGTTTAGGATCGCCATCGGCAGCAGCTCCGGGATATCAATATGTAGAATGCGCTGGAACACCGACGCGCCGTCAATCTTCGCGGCCTCGTACAGGCCGGGGTCGACGTTTGCCAGCGTCGCCAGGTAGATGATGCAGCCCCACCCCGCGTCCTGCCAGATGCCGGAGGCAATATAGATGGTGCGGAACGCCTCGGACTTTGTAAGGAAGTCAATCTGCGTGCCCATCAGCAGGTTCAGCAGGCCGCCGGACGGGCTGAGGAAGATCTTGATCATACCGCAGATAACCATGATGGAGATAAAGTGCGGCGCGTACAGGACCGTCTGCACCGCGCGCTTAAAGCGGCCAAAGCGGACCTGGTTGATGATCAGCGACAGGATGATGGGAACCGGGAAGCCCCACAGCAGGCTGTACAGGCTGATGAGGATGGTGTTCTTCATCATACGGCCAAAGGTCGGCGTCTCAAAGAACTGCCTGAAATAGGCGAAGCCGACCCACGGGCTGCGCGTAAAACCGAGGGACGCGTCAAAATCCCGGAACGCAATCTGGATGCCGTACATCGGAATGTACTTATAGATCACTGTCAGCACGACGGGGATCAGCAGCAGCGCGTATAGCTGCCAGTGGTCCCGGATGCGCTGCCCAAGGCTCTTGCCATGCGGGGCCGAGGGCCGCTTCGCCACGGCGGCGCCTGCGCGGGCAGAACGTTTTGTCTTTTCCACACAACTCACTTCTTTCTGCATTTTTGCCAATGGAACTGGGGATTGCCTGGTTCCCACCTCCCGTTTCTCCGCTGCCGTCCCGGCCCGCGGGCTGTTTATAACGTTTCACGCATTTCCCAGCTTCTATGCGGTTGTATCCTGCTAAATTCCCTCTCGCCTTTCATGAAACGTTATTTTGTCTACGTCTCCATAGTACCGAATCTCGCTGCGTTTGTCAACTCTATTTTTCAAAAAACGGGCGTTTCATCTCAATATTGTTCATTTTCACAAGAAATTAATGTATAATCTGTGCAGTTTGTGTATGGAAATCGTTTCATGAAATATGGTAGACTATAAGAGATGAAATTTCATGAAACAGATTGTGTATTCCCTGTTTCCCATCCCTTTATAGAAAGCAGGAAACCTATGAAAAGCAACATGCCAACTATGAAAGACGTTGCGCAGGAAGCCGGTGTGGCGCTGGGCACAGTCTCCAAAGTGTTCAACGGTATCGCCGTGGGCGAGAGCTACCGGCAGCGCGTAGAAAAGGCCGCCGAGAAATTGGGGTACCAGGTCAACGAGTACGCGCGCGGCCTGCGCGCCAACCAGACGTTCACTGTGGCGGTAATCCTGCCGGGGGTGAACCATCCGTTCTTTGCCGAGCTGGCGCAGGAGCTGTATCTTGCATTGATGCAGCAGGGCCGGCGGATGCTGCTCTACCTCTCCGCCTCCCGCCCCGATATGGAGCAGGAATGCCTGCAAATGGTGCGCCAGAACAAGGTGGACGGGGTGATTGCCCTGAGCTATAACCCGCTGCAAGTGGACAATGCGCTGCCGTTTGTCAGCATTGACCGCTGCCTGGGGGCGGATATCCCCTGTGTGGCCGCCGACAACTACGGCGGGGGGCGTCTGGCGGCGGAAAAGCTGCTGGAACTGGGCTGCACGCGCCTTGCGTTTTTCCGCACCGGGTCGGCGCACCCCAGCGAAACGGATAAGCGCGGCGATGGATTCGAGATGGTGTGCCGCACGCGCGGTATCCCCTGTGAAACGGTGCGGCTGAACGACGGGGACAGCATGGAGGTGTTCCGCGCGTTCCTGCAATCGAACCTGACCGGCGGGGCGCGGGGCGTCGACGGCATTTTCTGTTCTACGGACCTCTTAGCATGGCACGTACAGGATATGCTCACAGAAATGGGCGTCCGCGTACCGGAGGACGTGCAGATCATCGGGTTTGACGGCGTGCGGCGCTTCGGGGCGGAAAGCCTCTATTGCTCCACCATTGTACAGCCCGTGCGGGAGATGGCCGCAGCCTGCGTGGAACTTCTGCTGAAAAAGGACCGCACACACACCCCGGCGCTGGTCTGCCTGCCGGTCAGCTATGCCCCCGGCGGCACGACGCGGGAACCGGTAGAATAAACAGATAAAACCCCCGGTCCACTGCCGGGGGCACAAAACAACCATATTACAGGAGGCACTGAGAGATGGGCTTATTTGTCGCCGAAGATACCCAATATGACCCCAGTATCCGTCAGACGGGGTTCAACCGCTACAAACAGCTTTTGGATGAGCATACCGGGGCCTGGTGGAAGGTGAACCTGCTGACGCTGGCGGGGTTTGCGCCGCTGGCGGCGGGCCTTTTCTATGCGGTGCAGTCGTCGAGTATCCTCGTGCTGATCCCCTGTTCGCTGGCGGGCGGCATGATTGCGGGACCGTTCCTCGCGGGGCTGTATGACGCAATCCTGCGCGGCCTGCGCGATGATTTCCGGGGCTGGTGGAAAGCCTATCGCCTCGCCTGGCGGCAGAACTGGCGCGGCAGTATGGCGCTGGGATCTGTGATGGGCCTGCTGACGGGCCTGTATATATTTATGGGGATGCTGCTGTTCTGGTGGTCGCAGTCGCCGCCGGGTGCGGGAACGGTGCTGTTGTACCTGTTTGGCGCGCTGCTGTTCCTGAACCTCAACACGCTGCTTTGGCCGCAGGTGGTATTGTTCCGTCAGAAAGCGGCTTTGCGCCTGCGCAACGCGCTTTTATTCTGGATCAAATATTTCTGGCGGGTGATGGGCGCGGGGCTGGTACAGCTTGCCTACGGGGCGATTTTTGTCCTGTTCGCGCCGTGGACGCTGCTGCTCCTGCCTATCAGCGGTCTGTGGTATATCCTGTTCCTCTCCCAGTTCCTGATTTATGATCAACTCAATGAGGCGCTGCAAATCGAGAAGCTCTATGAGGGCGGCGCATAACGCAAAAAGGGGGCGTTCCGGAAAATTCCGGTACGCCCTTCTTTGTTGTCCTATATCCTTTTTGCCGCCCTCGCCCATGCTACCCTTTACCCCGAAACCTGTCCCGGAAACAAGATGGGTTTCCAAAGGGGCTGCGCCCCTTTGGCGGAGTCCAGAGGCAGCGCCTCTGGGCAGGTCCGGGCGGCAGCCCGGCAGCGTTATCGCGGGAGGTTTTCGCGGTAGTGCCCGGCGGGGACGGTGCGCGGCGGGCAGCCGGGGAGGATGAGTTCTGTCTCTGTTGGGGTGTCCAGCTCTATGGAAAGGCTGTCGGCGGTGTAGTGCCAGGCGGCCTTTATCAGGCCCGCGCGGCTCTGGTAGCTGCCGGATACGCCGCCGAGGCGGGGGTCACAGAGGGGGGCAAAGCGGATTTTATGATAGCCCGGCGCGGCGGGGCGGATGCCTAAGATATACTGATAATAGAACTGGCCCACCGCGCCGAACGCGTAGTGGTTGAACGACACCATGTTGCTGCCGTTCTGCTCGCTCTCGTTGACCGTGCCGTCCGGGCGGATAGCGTCCCACCGCTCCCAGATTGTTGTTGCGCCGCGCTTTACCTGGTACATCCAGCCGGGGCACTCCTCCTGCAACAGCAGGTCGAACGCAAGCTGTGACTGGCCGTTTTCCGCCAGCAGCGGCAGGAGCTGCGCGGTGGCGAAAAAGCCCGTCTGCATGCCCTCGGCGCGCAGCTTTTTCAGGAGATTGGCAAATACGGCGTTCCATGTTTCTCCTTTTGGCAGCACATAGGCCAGCGCCATGACATATGCGCCCTGGTAGTCGTCTTTCATTACGCCGCCTTTTTTGATAAAAGCTTTGATATAGGCCGCGCGTGTCCTTTCCATCTGTGCGGTATAGCGCGCGGCAGCGTCCGGCTCGCCCATGTACTCCGCCGCCCATGCCATGATGCGCAGGTCATTCACAATAAACGCGTTCGATACAGGGCCGTTGTGCATCGCCATATACTTAATATCTTTGCCCGGCGCGAGCCAGTCGCCCAGGTTGGGGGCAATCCACAGATCCTTTTTGCCCAGCATGCCGCCCATATGGCGGATCTCGCAGTCCACAAAGGTTTTCATGCTCTCATACTGCGCCCGCAGGGCGGCGTCGCTGCCGTACTGCCAGTAGAGCAGCTCCGGTACAATCGTATCACACGAGGCCCAGCCCAACATATTGATAAAGCCAATGCCCGCCGGGCCCTCCGCCGGGACGGTGGGCGCGACATATCCTTCGCTGTTGTCCTGCTGGGAATAGCGGATATCCTTCAGGAATTTCAGCCAGAATGCCTCGGTGTCATAATTATACATCCCTGTCAGGGCGAATACCTGGCCGTCGCCAGTGTAACCCATGCGCTCGTCCCGCTGCGGGCAGTCGGTGGGCACTTCTACATAGTTCGACCGCTGGCCCCAGAGCTGGTTCAGATAGAGCCGCTGCACCATTTCATTTTCACAGCGGAAATCGCCTGTGCGCCCCATGTCGCTGTAGACGGCGCGGGCAGTGATAAGTCCCTTCGTCCAGTCGCAGCCCGTCAGCTCGATATACCGGAACCCCATATAGGAAAAGCGCAGGGTGTACGGCGTTTCCTCCGCGCCTTTGCGATACACCAGCTCCGCTTTGGCCTGGCGCAGGTTTGCGGTATAGAGAGAGCCGTCGACATTCAGGCGCTCGCCGTGGCGCAGGCGCAGGGAAGGGCCGTCCATTTTCGTGGGGTCTATCGTGACAACGCCCGCGAAATTCTGCCCGAAATCCAGCATATATACGTCACCGCGCTTTGAGACGGTCACAACGGGCATTTCCTCCCGCAGCCGGACACAGACAGTACTCTCCTCCAAAACATCGGGTAACGCCCCCGTGTAGGGGACGGGCTGCACCGCTTCTTCCGGCGCGCCGTCTGCATAGACGACCTCGCCGTCATACAATCCCGCATAGACATAGGGGCTTTTCACGGCGCGCACGGAGGCATCGGCGGAGGTATAGCGGGTGATGCTCCCGTCCTCCCCGGCCAGTTCCAGCACCCACGATACGGCGGGCGCTTCGCCATAGATTTTTGTCTTGTTCCCGTGCGTGAAGCGGCCGCAGTACCACCCCTGCCCCAGATACACGCGCAGGGTATTTTCTCCCGCGCGCAGCAGACCGGTGACATCATACGCCTGCACATGCAGGTTGTGGGGGTAATAGGTATAGCCGGGGGCCAGGAACACATCGCCCGCCTTTTCCCCGTTCAGCGCGGCCTCATAAACGCCCAATGCGGTGATCGTCAGCACGGCGCTTTTTACCTGCTGTGCCGGGATGGCCTGCTCGAACACCTCCACGGCCCCTTCTTTATAGGGGCGGGGCACGGTGATGAAATACGGCTTCAAATCTGTTAATGCCATGCGTCAGCCCTCCTTCCAGTGCGCGTCCAGCCACACGGCGCTGCGCCGCATGCTGTCCAGCGGCGATTTGTTGACCCAGTTCCGGTGGCTCTCCAATATCGCAGTCTCCACACCGTTTTCCCGGGCCTGCCGCGCCCAGTTTTCCAGCGGCAGGTTCCCTGTGCCAAGCTCCATGCTGTCTGTTTTGAGGATGGGCGTCATCGCGGGGCCGGTCAGGCGTGTGCCCCGGTCGTTGATATGCCACAGCTTCATGCGCGGGCCAAGGCGTTCCATCCATGCTGGCACGTCCGCGCCGCCCTCCGCGAACCAGTAGCTGTCAAATTCAAAATTCACGGCGGCGGGGTCTGTCTCGTCTATCAAAATATCATAAGCCCGCGTACCGCCCTGGACGCGCTGAAGCTCGCAGTTGTGGTTGTGGTACAAAAGCCGGACGCCCTGCGCGGCCAGCGCCGCCCCAGCTTTGTTCAGCCGGGCGGCCAGGTCGTGTACGGCTGCCGCGTCCCCATAGGCAAAGCGGTACATGCCGGTGATGACGACGGTATCTGTGCCGAAGCCCTGTGCCTCGGCGGCAATGGCGGCGGCGTCCCGTTCGACACTGCCAAGGTCAAAGTGCAGGCTGGTAACGGAAAGCCCGGACGCTTTGATGAGAGCGTGCCAGTCTAACTTCCCGCCGCTGCCCGTGGGCATCCCGGCGGCTTTTGTCAGCAGGCGCACCATCAGGCCAGTGGGGTGGATCATAAAGCCGCACAGCTCTATGCCGCCGTAGCCCGCCGCTTTGATGGCCCGCAGTGTTTCCTTTGCCTGCGCCTCACTGTTCAGCACCGTGCCGAGCATGAATTGCTGGATGGCTGTTGTAAGCATACTGCCTCCCCTTCCCTTTATAGTGAAACCATCTGAAAATGGGTAAGACTTTTCTGTGTTTCCCCGCCCTCCGGGCGGGGAAACATCAAAATTTTATTTATTTTCATATATCAATCAAGCGGGAACACTTCGCCCGGCGTAATGCCGTTTTCATTGAAGCTGTCCACACAGATATAGTACCGCTGCCCCCGAATGAGCGTGGAAAGCGTAACCTCGTTCGCGCCATACACCAGCCAGCTCTGGTACAGTTTTTCCGGAGCGATGCCGTACCGCACATTACAGCCCTGCGCGCCTTCTATGGGCTGCCAGGTTATCTTTGCATCCAGGCCGCCCAGCCGCACGCCGGACGCTTTGGCCCGCGCGGGCTTTTCGCCGCCGCCGTTCCCAAAAATGCGCAGGCCGCTGACGCGCAGCGCCTGCCCGTAGGGCAGTTCCCCGCCCACGACGCGGACATAACGGGCCGTGACGCCGCCCCTGTATTCATAATAGCCGTTTGAACATTCCCGCGCAACGTTTTCCAATACGTCCCAGTGTTCGCCGTCGGCGCTGGTCTCTACCGTATAATGGGATATCTGCGGTTCTGTCTCGATATGCCGTGTGTGCCGTGTATCGCCGTAGCTCTCGGGCGGAAAACGGACAGTTAGTCCCTCGTCGGCAAGGTTTACCTGAATCGCGCGGATGTCGCACAGCTTTTCCAGGTCGACCATGAGCCACTGGCCGGGCGCGCTGTCGGCGGCGCTCCACCAGGTACGGATATCCTCATCTACCGCCAAAGCGGGGCTGCTGCCCTCCGCCGTCGAAGAAGCCGCGGCAGGCTTACGGTAGCTGGGCAGCATCCATTCCGGCTGCTGCGCGGCGGCGTCAAAGGGGCCTTGCGGCACGCGGTGGGGATAATCGGCGAAGTTCTGGTTGCAATAGAGGATGCCGTCGGCGTCGAACCCGGCGGGGAACAGCCCGACGCGGCGCTCGAAATCGAAATTGACGCTGACGCGCATGGTGGAGGCGTGCCAGTAGTTGCCGTATTTGTCGGCGATAGTACTGCCGTGACCCGCGCCGGTGATGAATCCGCCGGGCTTTGCGGAAAACGGGTTGCTCTTTTGCAGTGTGAACGGACCAAGCGGGGCCTCGCCCACATACACGCCGTCGGCGTAGGTGTTATACTGCGTGCCGGGGCAGGCGTATTGCAGGTAATATTTCCCGCTGTGCTTCGTCATGAACGCGCCCTCGATATAGGGCTTGCCAATGGAAAGGAACATCTTCGTCATGGCCTCGGCGGTGTAATTGCCCAGTTTTTCCACCCCGGCGGGGAACTCGATGCGCTGTGTCTTTTCGTTGAACATCGGCTTCATATGCTGGTATACAACGCTGTGTTCCTTATCCACTACGCCGTTATCGCCCGGGCGCTCATAGCCGATTTCGGCCTCGCGGCCATAGATCAGCGCTTTCGGCTCCGTGAGGGGCTGCATCGTCTCCGGGTCCATCTCCACGCCCCAGATTGGGTCTGTATTCGTGCAGCCCCAGTAAAAGTAGACGCAGCCGTCATCGTCGGCAAAGAGGGCCGGGTCCCAGAACGGGAAGGGGGCGGATACCTCGGCAAACGCGCCTGTCAGCGGGTCGGCGGTGCGCAGGATGGGGCAGTTTTTGTCGCGGCTGCTGGCGCAGAAATAGAGATAATCCCCGATTTGCCGCACATCGGGCGCGTAGTCGTAAATCAGCAGATCCGGCGCGGCCTGGAAGTGCCAGTGCAGCAGGTCCGGGCTGTGCCAGAACCCCGCCGACATCGATACAAACAGGTAATACCGGCCCTTGAACAGAATCAGCGTAGGGTCGGCCCCCTCGCGCCCGGCGCGGATGCGCCCGCCCTCGTCCATATGCTGGTAGCGGTAGCCTAAATCCAGCGGGTTGCAATAGGTCTCCATGTTCAGCCCTCCGTTTTTTTGATGCCCTGCAAAACACGGTTCATCTGTTTGATGCTCTCCTCGTCCGCGCCCGCCTGTTTGAGCAGGCTGATGAGCGTCATGCGGCCCAGCATGCGCTGCAACGCGGCGTTGTCCTTCACCGCGTCGGCCACGTCGCCGCGCGCCGCCGCGCCCTGCGCCATCATGCGGTCCACAATCGCTCCGGCCTGGGGGTTTTTGCGTATCTCGGCCAGCGTGTCGGCGACGGAATAGCAGTTCTCGTCCTGTTCGGCGTCGAACCAGTTCTGCACCGGCGAGCGCTTGATGAAGGTGTACGCCGGGTTCTCCTGCTCTGCCTTGTTGATCAGCATCACCGAGCGGCAGCCGCCCGCCTGCGCCTCGATGGAATGGCGGCCTGTAATCGGCACCTCGAAACGGAAAACAGTTTTGCCCTCCTGCGTGCCAAACGGCCTGCCGTCTACATACAGCGTCACCGCAGGCTGGTTGGAATACACCTTGATTTCCGTTACATCTTCGGTGCGGTCCACATAGCGGCTGCCGCACAGGTGGATAAACGGCTCCGTTTTGTTCCACGCCGCTTTATAGAGATAAAACGCATCCTTTTTGAGCTGCCGGTCGAAGGTAACAAGCCCCTTCTGGTTCTCGCCGTTCTTGCCGCCCTCGTCGCGCCCGTCCGCCCCGAAGTCGAACAGGTTCCACGCGTGCGTGGCCCAGAGCCACGGGCGGGCCTCAATCATGGACAGGCAGTGTTCATGATAAACGCACTGGTAGCTCTCGGTGTAATCGCCCTTTTCCGGCGCGGCGCTCTGGTAGGCGGGATTCGCGTCCGCGCCGTACTCGGAAAAGCCGATGGCGCGGTCCGGGTATTTTTCGTGGTACGCATCGAAAAATTCGTCGTTCTGCTCCAATTCCCCCAGATACCAGCCGAAGTACAGGTTGTAGCTGTTCACGTCGGGTATCTCCAAAATGGGGCTGTCGGTTTCCAGCATAAATACGTTTGCCATGGTGGTGGGGCGCATGGGGTCGAGGCGGTGGCAAAGGTCATTGAGCGCGCGGTGGTTTTCCAGCAGGGCGTCATTGACGGCGCTGGCGGCGGTGATCTCGTTGGAAAGCCCCCAGACGGCAATACACGGATGGTTGTAATTCTGGACAATCAGTTCTTCCATCTGGCTGAGCGTGTTGGCGCGGCCATTCCGCATGTGCATGGTGATGTAGGGAATCTCCGCCCAGACAATCAGGCCGTTTTCATCGCACAAATCGTAAAATTCCTGCGCGTGCTGGTAGTGCGCAAGGCGCAGGGTGTTTGCGCCGATTTCCCGGATGATTTCCATATCGCGCTTATGGTGTTCCAGCGTCAGCGCGTTGCCAACGCCTTTGCAGTCCTGATGGCGCGATACGCCGCGCAGCGGATAGCTGCGGCCATTGAGCAGGAAGCCTTTCTGCGGGTCTATCTCAAACCCGCGGCAGCCGAAGCGGGCGTGTACCTCATCCCCGCTGCTCAGCTTTGCCGAGGCCGTATAGAGATAGGGGTCGGCAAGACCGTCCCACAAATGGACATTTTCAATCGTGAACACGGCCTGCGCTTTCCCGTTTTCCACGGGCGCTGCCTGCGCCATGCCTGCGGCGGTAAATTCGACGGGATCCGCCGCGCCCTCCACCCATGCCTCCACGGTAACGCGGGCGGACTTCTTTTCCAAATCGACCACGGGCGTCACCCGGATGCCCGGCGCACCGCAATAGCCCAATGCAAAGTGTACGGCAGGCACGCAAATCAGCTTTACCATGCGGTACAGGCCGCCGTAAAAGGTGAAATCGGCCTTTTGCGGGTAGACTGTATCGTTGTCGCTGTTGTCGACGGTAATTGCCAGCTCGTTTTCCTCTTTCAGGCGCGGCGTGAGCGGGACGCGGAACGTAGAAAAACCGCCCTCGTGGCGCGCTAACTTTTCCCCGTTCAGGAATACTTCAGCGGTATAGGCCGCGCCGTCTATTTGCAGCCACACTTCGCCTTCGGCGGGCAAGTCCTTTTTGGAGAGCGCGCGCACATAACGGCATGTGCCGCGGAAATAATCGTTGCCGCCGTCCTGTCCGTCCACGGCGTTCCAGGTGTGCGGCAGCGCCACGGTTTCGGGCCGCGCGGTCCCGGGCTTGTAAAAGGACCAGCCTTTGTCCAGCAGGATTTCCTGTCGCATAGTATAGAATCTCCTTTCATTCTTTGGATAAAATGTCGAAAATCGGCAGCGCCCGCCCATAGCAACCGGGAATGTGGTATACTGGCATCAATCAGTTCCGCCTGTTCCGCCCTGCCTGCGGCGGGGGAAATGCAGCTGAAAACCGGCGTTGTTTCTCCGCCCTTCCGGCGGGCAAACAACAAAAATTCCTGCATATTGCTATTCGGAAGGAGACAGGGAAAATGGATAGTGACGGAAATATCGCGCTGTTCCGCGAAATGGTCCGGTACGAAGGCGCGCTCTACCTGTGGCAGTTCGACGCGGCGGGGACGCTGCTCTCCTCCAACTGCCCGGATGAAACGGTATTGGGCACCGCGTTCTCTGTGTTCGGCTGCCGGGACGCCCTGATGGCGCACGCCAGGACGCACACCACGCCCGTTGTCGTGGGCACGTCTCTGGGCACGGTATGGGGCGCAGTGTTCGAGCGGCAGGGGGACGCGGTGCGCCGTATTCTGGTACTGGGGCCTGTGCTTTACAGCGGGCTTTCCCTGAAACAGATGGAACGCGGCTATGCGCTATACAATAAGCTGGAAATGAGCCTCGCCTGGAAAAACCAGCTTTTAGATGCCGTACAGAAAGTCCCGTGCGTGCCGAATACCGTTTTTTTCCGCTACCTCGCGATGCTGCACTACTGCGCGAACGGCGAGCATTTAGACATCCGGCAGGTCCCCACGGAAATGCTGCCCGACCTCTCCCCCATCACGCCGAACAAGGGGACGGACCGCCACAAGGTATACGCCGCCGAACGCGCCCTGTTAGACATGGTGCGCAATGGGGATTTAGACTACGCGGGCGCGCTGAAGACCTCGGCCCTTTTAAGTACCGGCGTGCCCGTACAGGGGCGCGACCCTTTGCGGCAGGCAAAAACCTCCGTCACGGTGTTCTGCACGTTAGTGTGCCGCGCCGCTATCGAAGGCGGGCTTTCGCCGGACGCCGCCTACAGCTTAGGCGACGCCTATATCCAGAGCTGCGAGGACGCGGCCGACCTCGGCACACTGTCGCAGATGAGCCACAGCCTCTATGATGATTTCATCCGCCGGGTCCACCAGTGCCGCACCAACCCCGCGTATTCAAGGGCCGTACAGCAGTGTGTGGACTATATCGGGCTGCACCTTACCAGCCGCATCCGCGCCGCCGATTTGGCCGCGCTGGCAGGGTACGGGGAATACTATATCACCCGCCGCTTCAAACAGGAGACGGGCTACTCCATTAACGACTATATCAAGTTTGCCCGCGTCGAGCGCGCCAAAACGCTGCTGGCCTCCACCGACCAGCCATTGGAGGAGATTGCCGGGGCGCTGGGCTTTTCCAGCAGGAGCTATTTCAGCCAGTGCTTCTCGCAGGTGGCGGGCCAAAGCCCCATGGAGTACCGCGCCGCCGTGCGCAGCGGGTAAGGCAATGCTTTACTGTTCCGCCTGCTTCGGCACAGGCGCGCCGAGTTCTTTCTCAATGACCTGATGCCGCAGCTCCGCCTTTTTCTCCGCGATGCGCTTTTGGATATTCACCATTTCCTCGCGGCTCAGCGGACAGAAGCGCATGGCAATGAGCGTCGTGATCCAGCCGAGGATCGGCAGGCCGAATTTCAGGCCCATCGCCAGCCAGAAGATGGCGGGCGTGCTGGGGTCGGTGGGCTGCGGCATGGCGGCGGTATAGCCCACCAGCGCCACCGCGCCTGTCGCAATCACCGCGCTGAACGCCGTGATGAGCTTGTCGATGAGGCTGTAGGTGCCCGAGACGACCGCCGGGATATACTTGCCGCTGCGGTCCAGCTCAAAGTCGATGGTATCGGCCATGTACGATGTGTTGGCGGTGGTGATGCACATATTGGAGCCGTTCTGCGCCAGCGTGAGCAGCACATAGGCAATCATGGCCGGGCTGCCCATTTTGGCAATCTGGCGCGGGTCGATGAGGATAAAGAACAGCAGCGTTACCGCCGTGACGGCCATACTGACATACGTCCATGTGACAATGCCCTTCTTGCTGCCGTGTTTGCCCACATATTTTGCGCCGAATGCCGCAAAGAAGATGGACGGTATCATGCTGATGACCGTGAGGATTGTACCAATGCCCATGTTGCCGATGACAATGCCCAGGAACAGCGTATTGATGACGGCCTGGCTTGCCACCTGCTGCGCGATTTTATCCGAGGCGTTGGAGGCGATATAGCATTGCAGGGCGCGGTTGTGGCGCAGAACGTCCCACACGTCTTTCGGTCTCAGGTGTTCCTGCTTTTCCGTGGTGCCCATGAAATTTTCCGGCTTATCGAATTCAGAAATGCCGACGCACACAAGCACCGTGCCCACAGCGCCCATGCCCAGGCACACCCAGCACGCGGCGGAAAGGAATCCCTGGTTGTATTCGCCGCCGAACGCAGGCAGCAGGGCCACGTTCAGTACCATTGACATTGCCATCGGCACCAGGTAGTTGAAGGCGGTTGTCCAGACGCCGACCGTGGGGCGCTGGCGGGGGTCATTCGTCATGATGGCCGGGATGGTCTGGGCCGTCATGTTGGTGATGGTGTAGCCAATCACATAGATCACATACAGGAAGGTGAACACGCCCCAGCCGAAGCCCTTGCTGGACATGAAGTTGAACATCAACAGCAGGCCCACGGCCTCGATCAGGTAGCCCGCCACGAGCAGCACCCGCAGCTTGCCCCATTTTGTGTTCACACGGTCGTACACGAACGCGAGCAGCGGGTCGGTGATGCCGTCCAGGATGCGCGTACAGGTCAGGATCACGCCCACCATCGCTGTACTGATGCCATAACCGACGCTGGCGCTGTAGCTTGCCATATTGATGAGCGAATACACGCTCATGCCTACCAGCGCATTGCATGCATACAGGATAATCTGCCAGGTTTTGGCGCGGCGGTACTGCACGCCGTCCTGTTCGCTCGCGACCAGTTTGCCTTTTGCCATAAAAATTCCTCCTCCATTCCCTACAGGCTTCGCGGGGAACGCGTAAAGCCCTTTGCTGTTGGATGCTCCCGGCTTCGCGCCTGTTTTTGATGGTTCCAGTATAGCGCTCCGGGGCGCGGGCGTATGTTCAAAAAATCGCCTGTCCGTTCAAAAATTCACCCCGTTTGGGGAAGTGTGTGAATTTTTTTCCGCTTTCGCGAATTTTTGAACAGATACCCATTGGCTTTTTCCTTTATAATAAGAACACAACAGGATCTGCCAAAACAAAGCGTTTTTGTGTTTCCCTGCCCGCAGGGCGGGGAAACACGGAAAATATCTTTATGACTTGGGCACTCCCGGATAACAGCCATCCAAATACAGAAAGGGGTCTACGCAATATGCAGAAATTCGCCAAAGGATTCTTTGTCGGCGCGGCCACCGCCGCACATCAGGTGGAGGGAAACAACATCCATAACGACTGCTGGGCGCAGGAGCAAATGCAGCATTCCAGCTACACGGAACCGAGTTTAGATGCGGTCGACCATTACAACCGCTATGAAGAAGATATCCGGCTGATGGCCGGGGCCGGGCTGAACGCCTACCGTTTTTCCATCGAATGGGCGCGCATTGAGCCGGAGGAGGGGAAGTTTGACGACGCCGAGGTCGAGCATTACCGCCGGGTGATCGACTGCTGCCGGGAAAACGGGCTGGAGCCTGTGGTGACGCTGCTCCACTTCTCCAGCCCGGTGTGGCTGATTCGCAAAGGCGGATGGGAGGCCGACACCACCCCGGCGGATTTTGCCCGCTATGTGCGCTATGTGATGGAGCGCCTGGGGGGCGGGCTGCGGTATGTATGCACCATCAACGAGGCCAATATGGGCGTGCAGGTGGCGGCCATTGCCGAGCGGTACAAAAAGCAGATGATGGCGCAGCTTGCCAAAGCACAGGCCGGGGGCGGCAGCGTAGACGGCGGCGTGCAGATGGGCCTGAACATGGAAAAGATGATGGCGAACCAGAAAGCCATTGCGGAGGAGACGCTGCAAGTCTTCGGCGTGGAAAAGGCGGAGTGCTTCACAAGCCCGCGCACCCCGCACGGCGACGCGCTGGTGATGGAGGCGCACAAAGCGGCGCGCGAGGTAATCCGGGCGGTATGCCCCGGCGTCAAGGTGGGGCTGACGCTCTCGCTGCACGACATCCAGGCCCTGCCCGGCGGCGAGGCGCGCGCGCAAAAGGAGTGGGAGGATGAGTTCACCCATTATCTGCCCGCGATTGCCGGAGATGATTTCTTTGGCGTACAGAACTACACGCGGGGCCGCTATGACGCGGACGGCGTTGTGGCCGCGCCCGACGGAGCCGAGCTGACGCAGATGGACTATGAGTTTTACCCGGAGGGGCTGGAACATGTGATCCGCCGGGTAGCCGAGGATTTCAAGGGCGAATTGATGGTGACGGAAAACGGCATTGCCACCGCGGACGATACCCGGCGCACGGCGTTCATTGAAAGTGCGCTGGACGGCGTGCAGCGCTGCGTGGCGGACGGGCTGCCGGTGCGGGGGTATTTTTACTGGAGCCTGATGGATAATTTTGAATGGCAGAAGGGGTACGCGATGCAGTTCGGGCTGGTAGCTGTCGACCGCGCGAACGGGCAGGTGCGCACACCGAAGCCGAGCCTTGCGTTCCTGGGCGAATATGCGCCGGAAAAGGTGTGAGCTGTTTCTTGATACTTCCCCGCCCGCAGGGCGGGGATTCTTTATGTCCGCGGAAATCGATTTTTGCATGGTGGGATGCAATAAATTCTGTTGTTTCTCCCCGCCTTCGGCGGGGAGAAACAGACGGAATTGATTTCCC
>CANCXY010000042.1 GCA_947381875.1 uncultured Clostridia bacterium
CTCCGCCTCTGGACTCCGCCAAAGGGGCGCAGCCCCTTTGGAAACCCATCTTGTTTTAGAATGGAAAGGGTATCGCAGCTTTCCCCGGCGCTGGAGGGAAAAACGGGCAAATGGGATTTTCTCATGTTTTTCTGAAAATACGTCTTGCATTCTGAGGGAAAATATGCTATACTAATTCGGCAAAACGCACGCATACTTTTGACGGGCCGGTGCCCTGTGGGGAGTTTTTATGTGTTTTCCTGCGAGGTGGCCTGTCATGCAGGGTATGCGGAGGTGCAACGAAAAAACAGGAGGCAAGAATTATGGCAGTCGTATCCATGAAACAGCTTTTGGAAGCCGGTGTCCACTTTGGGCATCAGACCCGCCGCTGGAACCCCAAAATGGCGAAGTATATCTTCACCGAACGCAATGGCATCTATATCATTGACCTGCAAAAGACCGTGAAGAAGTTAGACGAGGCGTACAGCTTTGTGCGCGACACCGCCACAGCGGGCGGCAGTCTGCTCTTTGTGGGCACCAAAAAGCAGGCGCAGGACTCCGTGCGCGAGGAAGCGGCCCGCTGCGGCATGCACTATGTAAACGCGCGCTGGCTGGGCGGCATGCTTACCAACTTCCGCACCATCCGCCGCCGCATCGACCGCATGGAGCAGATTAAGAAAATGCGCGATGACGGCACGTTTGAGATGCTGCCGAAAAAAGAGGTCGCAAAGCTGGAACTGGAACTGGAGAAACTGGAGAAATTCCTGGGCGGCGTGAAGGATATGGATCAGCTGCCCGCCGCGATGTTCATTGTCGACCCGCGCAAGGAGCGAATCGCCGTGGCCGAGGCGCGCAAGCTGAACATCCCCATCGTGGCAATCGTCGATACCAACTGCGACCCGGACGAGATCGACTATGTGATCCCCGGCAACGATGACGCGATCCGCGCTGTCAAGCTGATCGCGGGCGCTATGGCGGACGCCGTACTCGAAGGCCGCCAGGGCGAGCAGATGGAAGAAGCACCGGCAGAAGAAGCGCCGGAAGAAGAATAATATAGGAATGTCCAACGCAACGGGTTTTTGTATACTTCCCCGCCCGCAGGGCGGGGAAGTATATGGAATACCCCTACGGCTTGGACGCTCCCGGAAATAATCGACGGAGGGAAAGAAGAATGGCTTTTACAGCACAAGACGTAAAGAAACTGCGTGAGATGACAGGCTGCGGCATGATGGACTGCAAAAAAGCGCTCACGCAGTCCGAGGGTGATTTTGATAAGGCGATCGAGTTCCTGCGTGAAAAGGGTCTGGCCGCCGCGGAAAAGAAAGCCAGCCGCATTGCCGCCGAGGGCATGGTATACGCGACGGCGGACGTGGCCGCGAAGGTGGGCGTTGTCGTTGAGGTGAACGCCGAGACGGACTTTGTCGCCAAGAATGAGACATTCCAGACATTTGTCAAGGACGTGGCCGAGGTTGTCAAGACGCAGGCCCCCGCCGACGTAGACGCACTGCTGGCCTGCGATATGAACGGTCAGACAGTGGAAGCGGCACTGAAAGAGAAAATTCTGGTGATTGGTGAGAACCTCAAGATTCGTCGTTTCGAGCGCTTTGAGGGGATATGCGCGGCCTATGTACACGGCGGCGGCACGCACGGCGTACTGGTGCAGTTCAAGGCCGACGACGCGGCGGCGGCAACTCCCGCCTTTACCGTATTTGGCAAGGATATCGCTATGCAGATTGCGGCGGCGAACCCGGCCTATGTGCGTAAAGAGGATGTGACCGCATCTGTGATCGACAAAGAGAAAGAGATTTTGCAGGCGCAGATCGAGAACGATCCAAAGCTGGCCACAAAGCCCGACGCCGTGAAAGTCAAGATGGTGGAAGGCCGCATTGGCAAATACTACAAAGAAAACTGCCTGGTCGACCAGGAGTATGTCAAAGACCCCGATATCAACGTGGCACAGTATGTTGCGAACACCGCGAAGGAGCTGGGCACGGCGATCGAGATCATCAAGTTTGCCCGTTTCCAGAAAGGCGAGGGCCTGGAGAAGCGCGTGGATGATTTCGCGGCGGAAGTTGCTAGCATGACGAAATAAACAAGGGTATGGATTCAAAAGGCTGCCGTGCGGGGAATCTGTGCGGCAGCCTTTATAAAATACGCTGCGTGTGCCGCGTAACAGCTTCGGCTTCGTTTCCGCGCACGGCACATAAAAGGCGGGGTCCGTAAAAAGGGGAGTGTCCGCATCGCGGAGCTATTGCCGTGTATTTCCCCGCCCTATGGGCGGGGAAATACACAAAAACTCCCGCTATGGACACCCCCATAAAAAGGACAAGGAAAATAAAATGCTGCTCTGCATTGTTTTTGCTCCATGCAAGGTTTGAGGACGCTGCATGGAGGATAGTTAAGTCCTCAGACTTTGCATATTTGGTTTACGGAGTAGAATGCTGAAATTTCTTAAAAAACCAAGGAGCAAAGTCAAAATGAAAACAAAACAACTGAAACCCTATCTTCTTCTTTGGAGTACGCAGTCGCTTTCTGCGCTTGGCAGCGGCATGACAAGCTACGCGCTTGTACTCTGGCTCTATCAGCGCACAGGTTCCGCGATTCAAACAGCCATGCTGTCGTTTTGTTCGTATGCGCCGTATGTGCTTATGAGCATATTCGCGGGTGCGTTGAGCGATAAATGGAACAAAAAACGCACAATGCTTGTGTGCGATTTTGCCGCCGCCCTCAGTACCGCCGCCGTATTTTTCCTCATCAAAGCCGACGTACTCAGCGCGTGGCATCTGTATGTGTTAAACGCATTCAACGGATTGATGAACACCGTACAGCAGCCCGCCAGTGAGGTGGCAGCAACGCTGCTGATCCCGAAGGAATATTATCAGAAAACAAGCGGCTTGCGCTCTTTTTCCCAGGCGTTGAACACCATCCTCACGCCTGTTTTCGCGACGGCGCTGTTTGCGGGCGCGGGCATGGGCGAGGTGATCGCGTTTGACCTGTCCAGCTTCGCGGTCGCGTCCCTGACGCTGCTTTGCCTGCGCATCCCGGAAGAAGACACGGCTGTACAGGCGGCGGAAAGCACGCTGCGCTCCGCCCGCAAAGGGCTGTCATGGCTGCGCAAAAAACCGCTGATCCTCCAACTGATGCTGTTTTTAGCCGCCATCAATTTTGTCGCGTCTATCTATAACGCGGCGTTGCCCGCCATGATCTTATCCAGGTCGAACGGCGGCGAAACAGTTTTAGGCGTTGTCAATGCCTGTGTGGGGATAGCGACGCTTGCGGGCAGTGTGCTTGTCACATTGCTTCCCGCGCCGAAAAACAGGGTACGGATGATCTGCATAGCGCTGTTCCTGTCCATGAGCAGCGAAAATTTTCTGCTTGCGTTCGGCAGGACGCCGCTGATCTGGTGCATGGGGGCGGTCCTGGGGTGGCTGTCCATTCCCTATATGAACGCAAATTTAGATGTGATTTTCCGTAATACCATCCCGCTTGAGATGCAGGGGCGTGTATATGCCTGCCGCAATACGCTGCAATTTTTCACGATACCCCTCGGCTTTTTACTGGGCGGCGTTCTGGTGGATAAAGTGTTTGAACCGCTGATGGCTGCACAGCCTGTGAGTAGCCCGCTTATATATCTCTTTGGCAAAAGCAAGGGGGCGGGGGCTGCTATGCTGTTCTTTTTCCTGGGAATCGCAGGCGTATTGGTATGCGTGATTTTCAGTGCGAGGCTCTGGAAATACCAGTGGAGTGAAAAGCTGTCTGCGTGTGAGCCGACAGGGAAGGAAAGATAAATACACATTACGAAAGGTTTAATCCATAATGCAGCCGCACGGAAAACGTGCGGCTGTTCTTTTTCAAATACGATTCGCTATCCCAAATAGCCCTGCGTTTATTGCTTCCCCTACAGAGCGGATGGCATCTGCCAAAATCAAAGATGCTCCTATGATTGCGAGTGCAATAATAATCGCACCGATCAATTTTTGATAGTCTTTCATGCACCATGTCCTCACTTACAAATCTCGATAAGAATGATATTGTCGTGATTAGCTATCCACTGTCCGCCGTCCGCAGTTGATACGGCGCCAGCGGGTTTTCCCCTACAGCTACCGCTTCTACCAGGCGTCCTGAATGTTCCGTGGCATACTGCGCCACGCTTGCAATATCATCCGCCCCCACGAAAACGCCGTCATTGTCTACAGCGTCCAGCAGGGGAGAGGAAGCAAGGCCATAGTCTGCCAGCGTTTCTTCCCGAAGTGGCGCATGCGAAAGCCAACCGCCGTAAGCGATGATATTGGAGAAAAAACCTTCCGGGCGCGGGTGCCATACATCATACCCCGCCGCCGCGTCAATATAGCTTGTGGGGATCAGATATAAATGCTCCTTGTCCGCGCTCATGGCATACAGCGCGGATGCGTCGGCTTCTATGCGCGTTTCCCGATAATAGCGGCTCTCGCCCCACAGGCTGTAGAAGGAGATAAGCGAACAGAGTGCCAGCACGCCAAAATAGATCCCGCAAAGACGCAGGCTGAGCTTTCTGCGCCAGTCCCCCTGCATCAGTGCGGCCAGGAACATGGGCACGGTGCAGAGCTGTAAAGCGGTTTCTACATAATGCGGGAAACGCCCGCGCATGGTAAGATACAATATTTCCAGCCCCAGAAGTGCGCCCACGCCCCAGAACGCAAGGCTTTTGCGGTTCCATTTCAGCAGCGCCAAGCCCGCCAGTACAGTCAGGGCCAGCGCCGCCCGATACCATTCCCCGTATACCATCTCCGCCCCAGTGCACAGGGTATCTTTTGCGATTTGTACCAGAGGCGGGCCGGGCAGCTTTTCCGCCAACTGCGCGACACGTTCAGCAGGGAATACACGCCCGTCATAGTAATTCCAGCTCAACAGCATGCCGAGGTCGGTGTCGGAAACGCCGTCGTCCATGAAAGGGTTCCCTTCGGGCATATGCAGCGCCTTGAAATCGCTGAACTCCGTGCGCGCCGCGTTGTAGTCCGTATAGGTGTGCCAGCCGTCATCCATCCGATAGCTAAACATATCCACGCCTTTGGCGGCGAACGCCAGCAGGAGCAGCAGGGCCATTGTGCCAGCGGCGCGGCGCTTCTGCGGCTTGTCCAGCACGAAAAAACGGATGAGGAACAGCGCGGCGGAGAGTCCGCCCGCCGCGCAGAACATATCCCACCGGAGTAGGCTGCTTATCCAGGCAAGGAAAAGCCCCAGCGCCGTGCGGCGGCATGGCTTGTGCCAGGTATCCGCCATCAGCAGCAGCCCGGCGGCACAGCACAAACCGCTTGTTTTTACATACTGGACCGAATAAAACACCAGCGGGGACAGCACCAGCGCCGCGCCCAGAAAAACGCAGAGACCGCGCGCCGTGCCCAAGCGCTCCATTGCAAGGCGCAGCAGCACGGCACAGCTAATCAGCGAGAGGGCGAGCTGCATCAGCATATACCAATTAAAGCCCCCCGCCAGCGCATACAATGGGCGCAGCAAGACGCCAATCACGATATTCACATAGATTAGGTGGATGCGGTCCGCGCCGTAGGCCCCCGCCGCAATGTTGGCGATGGTCGCGTCGTCGTTGGTGGTGTAGCGCATGCCAAACAGTGCCGCCATCCCGGCAAACAGCGCCAGGGGGACAAACAGCGTCAGCCAGTTCTGTAAAGAGGGGGCAGGCGGCGGCGCTTGTGCGCCTGTATTCCCGCGCGCCGCCCCTTTCCTCAGCTTATTCCCAAACGTTTCGTTCACCGTTTTTCCCTGTCGCGGACATCCTGCCGAATCTCCTGTTTCAGGTTGTATTTCGCCTGCGCGCGCTTATACACATTCATCACCCGGCGCAGAAAATCCTTTTCGCTGTATCGCTGCGTATAGGCGGTGACGGCCTTCCGGCGCGCGGCGCGGACTTCGGGAGAGAGGGCGGCCTGCTCATGCAGCAGGCCGGCAAAGCCTTCCGCGTCCGTGAAGAAATTGCCGTTTTCCCCCGGCGTGATCTGGTCCTGATTGTAGATATCGAGCCGCTGCACTACATACAAACCACTGGCAAGCGCCTCCAGCATGGAGATAGAGTTCATCTCGGAGAGCGAGGCCGTGGCAAAGAGGTCGCACGCGTGGTAATAGGGCGGCAGCTCCGCATGCTCAATGCGCCCAAGCAAGCGGACTTGCTCCTCCATGCCAAGCCGCGCGATTTGCGCGTTGAGGTTGTCGCGCTCCGGCCCGTCGCCGATGATAAACAGCTTGAACTGCTTTTCTGTCTGTGCCAGCGCGGCGAAGCAGTCGATCAGCACGTCGATGCTTTTTTCTTTGCCCAGTCGGCCCACAAAGCATACGGCGGTATCTCCCGGCTGGATGCCCAGTTTTTCGCGCACTGCGCCGATCGACTCCGCCGAGACGTTCTGCGGCAGGAAATCCGAGAGGTCGACGACGTTCGGGATGATATTGATATGGCGCTCCACGCCGCACCGGTGCAAAAACTCCGCCACCTTGGGCGAGGGGCCGATGATCTCCGTCGCCCGGTTTGCGACGCGGCGGAAATAGGCGTGCGCGGCAGGCTTTACCATCTTCTGGAACCGATCGGGCGCGATATAGAACATATAGTCGTCATACATCGTATGCAGCGTGTAGACGATCGGCCTTTTCAGCTTGCGCGCGGCAAACAGGGCAAAAATGCCCATGCTGAATTCCGTGTGGATATGGATGATATCGGGGTCAAAATCCTGGATGATGCGCAGGCGCTGGATATTCACGGGATTGGAAACGCCATACCCGTAAATGCGTTTCAGCCGGATGCCGGGGCAGTAGAGGATGCCGTCCTTGACATAGTGGCACACCGCCCGCGGGTTGATGGTGACGATCATCACCTCATGCCCTTCGCGCTCCAGCCCTTCCTTCAGTGTCTTGATGTGCGTCACCACGCCGCTGATATAGGGGAAGTAGGTTTCGGTAAAAATTGCGATCTTCATAACTCCGCTCCTTTTAGTTTGGCCGCTTTAGGATAGTATAGCAAAAATTTTCCTGAAAAGGAAGTACCCGCGCGAAAAAATACCACGGGAATCCATTTCGGGGGCGTGTCCAAAGCGGGGAGAATACACGGGAATGCACTCTGCGGTCGGGACGTCCCCAATTTTGGCCGTGAAAAAAACAAAAACAAAATTGATATCCGCGCCGTTTTCATATATAATAGAGAGGAAGCAGGGATTTCCCCAAAAAGAGGAGGATGTATTATGCCGCAGTTCAGCGTAACCCTTGGAAAGATCGTGCAGACGATGCACCTGGAAGTAGTGTATGCCCCTACAGAGCTGAAAAATATCCCCATCTACACCGCCGACGTGAACCGCCCCGGCCTGCTCCTGACGGGCTATGACGAGTTTTTCGACCCCTCGCGCATCCAGATTCTGGGCAACGCGGAGATCGGATACCTTTCCACCTTAGAGGAAAGCGAGCGCCGGAGCCACCTGCACACGCTGTTTGCCGCGAAGCCGCCCGCAATCGTCGTCACGCGCAGCCTGCCCGTATTTGATGAAATACTGGAATTTGCCGCGCAGTACAGCGTCCCCGTCCTGCGCACGCCGGAGAACACGTCAAGTATGATGAGTTCGCTCATCTCCACCCTCAGCGTCGAGGTGGCCCCGCGCATCACGCGGCACGGCGTGTTCATTGAAATCTATGGCGAGGGCATCCTGATCACAGGCGAGAGCGGCGTGGGCAAGAGCGAGACGGCGGTGGAGCTTGTCAAGCGCGGCCACCGGCTCATCGCGGACGACGCGGTGGAGCTGCGCCGCGTTTCAGACCGCACCATCGTAGGTACAGCGCCGGAAAATATCCGCTATTTCATTGAATTGCGCGGCGTGGGCATCATCAATGTGGCGCGCATGTTTGGCAACGGCGCGGTGAAGCAGAGCGAAAAGGTCGATTTGGTGGCGCAGCTTGAGCCGTGGGACAAAACAAAGCAGTACAGCCGCACGGGCCTGGAGACGAACACCACCGATATTATGGGCATCCAGATCCCGTATACAGTCATCCCCGTCATGCCCGGACGCAACCTGGCGGTGATCTTAGAGGCGGCGGCCATCAACAACCGGCAGAAGAAAATGGGCTATAACGCCGCGCGGGAGCTGTTGGAAAAGTTAGGGCTGGACGAGGATGACCCGTCTTTGCAGTGACGGCCCCGCATAGATACACCCGGCAAAATACATATTCGTCAGAACAGCCCGAAAGCGGATGTTGTTTCCCCGCCCTTCGGGTAGGGAAACAACGAAAATTCCCGTTCGTTTTCAAGTGGTTTTACTATAATATAAAGAAAGAAGAATTTCCTTTCATGAAAATCATCGCAGACCTGCACACGCACACGAACGTATCCAACCACGCATTCAACACGCTCACCGAGATGGCGGGACGGGCGGGGGAACTGGGCCTGTACGCCCTCGCTGTCACCGACCACGCCCCCTCTATGCCGGATTCCCCGCACCCGTGGTATTTCTATAACCTGAAACGCCTGCCGGAGAAGGTCGAAGGCGTTTGGCTTTTGAAGGGCGCGGAGACAAATGTGCGCGGCGTGGACGGCACCCTTGATTTTACGCCGGAGGAACTGGCTCGCCTGCGGTTCGACTGGGTGATCGCCTCCATCCACAGCATCACCGTAGGGGCGGACCGCCTGACGGAGGACGAAGCCACCCGGCTGTGGCTGAACGTCGCGGAAAACCCGTATGTTGACTGTATCGGCCATTCAGAGAGCGGGGCTTACCGCTATGATTATGACGCGGTGGCGAAGGTATTTGCCGAAAAGGGCAAGGTCGTGGAAATGAACGCAAATTCGGCCAATGTGCGGCCCGGCAACGAACAGAACATGCGCGAACTGGCCCTGGCCTGCAAACGTCATGGCACGCTGCTGGCTGTCAATTCGGACGCGCACTCAATCTATCAGTTGGGCGTATTCGATACGGTGCTGCCCATGTTGGAGGAGATCCATTTCCCGCTGGAGCAGATCGTAAACAGCAGCCGTGAAGCGCTGCTGCATGTGCTGCAAGCCCATAAAAAGCCCATCGCGGCGCGTATGGCAGAGCAGGAGCCTGTGTAAAGCCGGGAGCAGGCCGGTGTCTTAGGGCGTGTCCAGGCCGCGGAGAAAATTTCCGTATGTTTCCCGCCCCGCGGGCGGAGAAACGTACAAAAATACCCCGCTTTGGACGCTCTTGTGTCCCGCCCGGCCCTGCCGCATATAATAAATCGGAGTAGAAGGAGTGAGTCTGATGGAGCAATGGAAGGATTTTACAGAGGCGCTGCGCAAGCGGGCGATCCCCTTTGCCGTGCAGGAGCCGTTGAGCCGCCACACCAGTTTCCGCATTGGCGGGCCGGCGGCGGTGTTTTGCGAGCCGCGCACAAAAGAACAGCTCAAGCAGGCTCTTTCCCTTTGCCGTGCGGCGGGCCGCCGGGTATATCTGCTGGGCCGGGGCACGAACATCCTGTTCGCGGATGAGGGCTTTGACGGCGTAGTAGTGCATATTGGAGAAGGATTGAGCGCGATAGAGCAGAATGGTGCGTTTCTCACGGTGCAGGCAGGCGCGCAGTTGGCGCGCGTATGTGCGCAGGCGGGCATGGAGGGGTATTCGGGGTTGGAATTTGCCTTCGGCATCCCAGGCTGTGTGGGGGGTGCTGTCTATATGAACGCGGGCGCTTACGGCGGCGAGATACGCGATGTGCTTGCTTCGGCCACATTCTTAGATGAGACGGGGACAGAGCGCACGCTCCAGGCGGCGGAACTGGCGATGGGCTACCGCACCTCGATCTTTGAGCAGAACCCGCAGTGGTGCATCCTTTCGGCCACGTTTGCGCTGAAGCGGGGGGACAGTGCGGAGATACGCGCCCGCATGGCCGATTACGCACGCCGCCGCACGGAAAAGCAGCCTCTGAACATGCCCAGCGCGGGCAGCACGTTCAAGCGCCCGGAGGGCGCCTATGCGGGTGCGCTGATCGAACAGTGCGGCCTGCGCGGCTGTGCGATCGGCGGCGCGCAGGTGAGCGAAAAGCACTGCGGCTTTATCGTGAACCGGGGCGGCGCGACATGCGAGGACGTGCTGAGCCTGGCCGATGTTGTATGCAAGATCGTAACGGAGCAGACGGGGTACCGTTTGGAGAAGGAGATAAGGGTCGTGAAATAGGCGTAGGACGGCCCGCCGGGCCGTCTGCCGGGCTGCCGCCCGGACCTGCCCAGAGGCTCCGCCTCTGGACTCCGCCAAAGGGGGCAAGCCCCCTTTGGAAACCCATCCTGGCTCTTTGAGGGAAGTAAGGGGGAACAGAATGGAGCTTTTAATTGTGTCCGGCCTTTCCGGGGCGGGGAAATCGCTTGCGATTCACGCGCTGGAGGATATCGGGTTTTTCTGTATGGACAACATACCGGCGGGGTTGTTGGCGAAGCTGATGGAATTTGCCCAGCAGAGCGAAAACACGCTGGAGCGCATGGCGGTGGTGCTGGATATACGCGGCGGGCGTTCGGCGGCGGATATAACCAGCGCGCTGACGCAGTTGGAGGAGGAACAGGCGGCCTATAAGGTGCTGTTTTTAGACGCGCAGAATGACGTATTGGAACGCCGGTATAAAGAGACGCGCCGCCGGCACCCCATCAGCATCCTGTCGCAGGTCTCCACGGACGAGGCCATCCGGCGGGAGCGGGAAATTTTAGCGCCCCTGTATGAATCGGCAGATTACCGTATTGATACCTCACTGCTCACCACCGCCCAGCTCAAGGACCGCGTGGTATCGCTGTTTGTGGACCGCACCTCGGACGCAATGGCGCTGACTGTCATGTCCTTCGGCTTCAAATATGGACAGCCTAAGGAAGCGGATATTGTGTTTGATGTGCGGTGCCTGCCCAACCCCTTCTATGTGCCGGAGCTGAAAAATAAAACGGGCCTTGACAGGGATGTCGTCGATTACGTCCTGCAATTCGAGGAGGCGCAGGGGCTTTTGCAGCGCATGCGGGAACTGGTTGAATTTTCCCTGCCGCTGTATGTCCGGGAGGGGAAAAGCCAGCTCACCATTGCCGTGGGTTGTACGGGTGGCAAGCACCGCTCTATCACCTTCGCGCGCAAACTGGCGGAACACGCGCAGAAAATGGGCTACCACCCCACCATTGTACATCGGGATATTCAGCGTACCTATATTTAGCAAAGCCAAAGAGAATTCCCGTGTATTTCCCCGACCTCCGGGCGGGGAAATACACAAACTCTCTTTGGTTCGGACAGAGGGTGCCGCGATTGTGCGGTACAGTTCCCCCTTGATTGGGGGGATAAGATGGGTTTCCAAAGGGGCTGCGCCCCTTTGGCGGAGTCCAGAGGCAGAGCCTCTGGGCAGGTTTGGGCGGCAGCCCAACATTGGGAGCATGGGGAGGGTAGCCGCATGAGTTTTTCGCAGGATGTGAAAAAAGAGATTATGGCGAGGGAGGTAGAAGATGGGTGCTGCCCGGCGGCGGTGTATGGGCTTGCGTGTTTTGCAAAACGGTTTGACGCGGAAGGGATTGTGCTGCAAACGGAGCGCCTAACTATTGCGCAGTACGCAAAGGCGCTGTTCGGACGCGTAGGCGTGGCGGGCAAGATCTTTGTGCGCAGCAGTGAAAAGGCACATACCTATCAGTTTGCCGTCCGGGAACCGAGGGAGGTTCAAAAGGCGCTTGCGCTGTTTGGGCGCACGGGAAATGAGCCGAGTTTGCGCATCAACAGCGCCGTTTTGACGGGCGGGCAGAGCATCCGCGCGTTTGCGGCGTCCGCGTTTTTGTGCGGGGGCACCATCACGAACCCGCAGAGGGAATACAATTTGGAATTCCTCTCGGTGCGCTACCGCCTTATCCTTGACCTGGAAGCGCTTTTGATGGGGCAGGGGTTTTCGCCCAAGCATACCCGGCGCAAGGGATTCAATGTGCTGTATTTCAAGGCAAGCGAACAGATCGAGGACATGCTCACCTTTATGGGGGCGCAGAACGCCGCGCTGGAGATCATGAACCTGAAAGTGTATAAGGACCTGCGCAATAAGGCGAACCGCATCACAAACTGTGAGACGGCGAACATCGACAAGACAGTATATGCCAGTGGCCAGACGCTCTCGGCCATCGGCTGCCTGCGGCAGCAGGGCGCGCTGGATACACTGCCCGAACCGCTGCGCGACGCGGCGCGTATGCGCGAGACATATCCCGATATATCCCTGAAAGAGCTGGCGGGGAAATTTCAGCCGCCGCTGAGCAAATCCGGCCTTTCGCACCGGCTGAAAAAATTAGAGCAGGCAGCGGACGCCCTGCGGGAGAAGGTGAACCATGACTGAACACAATTTTACCCATCTGCATCTGCATACGGAATACAGCCTGCTGGACGGCGCGTGCCGCATTGAAAAACTGATGCAGCGCGTCAAAGCCCTGGGGCAGACCGCCGTTGCCATCACCGACCACGGCGTGATGTATGGCTGCGTCGATTTCTATAAAGCGGCCAAAAGAGAGGGTATCCACCCCATCCTTGGCTGTGAGGTGTATGTGGCGACGCGCACGCGGTTCGATAAAGTGAGCCGCATCGACGGATCCAACCATCTGGTGCTGTTGTGCAAGGATGAGACGGGCTACAAAAACCTGATCAAAATGGTCTCCCTTGGTTTTACCGAGGGATTCTACAATAAACCGCGCGTCGACCACGCTTTATTGGAACAGTACCACGAGGGCCTGATCTGCCTTTCCGCGTGCCTCGCGGGCGAAGTGCCCCAGGCGCTGCTGGCGGGCGATTACGAGAAGGCGAAAAACACCGCCCTCTATTACCAGAACATTTTTGGCGCGGGCAACTACTATATCGAGATACAGGACCACGGCCTGCCCGAACAGCGCACAGTGCTGCCGCTGCTGGCGCGCCTTTCACGGGATACGGGCATCCCCCTTGTCGCCACCAACGACGCGCACTACCTCGAAAAAGACGACGCCCGCATGCAGCATATCCTGATTTGCATCCAGACGAATAAAACCGTAAATGACGAAGATGTGCTGGAATTTGGCACCGATGAATTCTACGTCAAAAGCACGGAGGAGATGTACGAGCTTTTCCGCGCGTGGCCGGAGGCGTGCGAAAACACCAATAAGATCGCCGAACAGTGCCAGTTCGATTTTGAGTTCGGCGTTACAAAGCTGCCGTATTTTGAAGCGCCGAACGGCATGGAGAACGACGACTACTTCCGTATGCTCTGCCGGCAGGGCCTTGTGCGCCATTACGGCGAAAATCCGCCGCCGCAGATTTTGGAACGGCTGGAATATGAGCTGTCTGTCATTGGCCGGATGGGGTATATCAACTACTATTTGATTGTATACGATTTCATCAACTATGCCCGCAGCCAAGGGATCCCCGTTGGACCGGGGCGCGGTTCGGGCGCGGGCAGCCTTGCGGCGTACTGTATGGGCATCACAAACATCGACCCCATTCAGTATAACCTGCTGTTCGAGCGCTTCCTGAACCCGGAGCGCGTCTCCATGCCGGACTTTGATATCGACTTCTGCTATGAGCGGCGGCAGGAGGTTATTGACTATGTCATCCGCAAATACGGCGCGGACCACGTCGCGCAGATCGTCACCTTCGGCACTATGGCGGCGCGCGCGGTCATACGCGACGTGGGGCGCGTGATGGAGATACCCTATGGCGTGGTGGACACGATCGCAAAGTTAGTGCCCATGGAGCTGAAAATGACGCTCACAAAGGCGCTTTCTGTCTCGAAGGAGCTGCGCGAGCGCGTCGAGAAGGATCCTCAGATCCGCGAGCTGATCGAAACGTCCCTGAAATTGGAGGGTATGCCGCGCCACGCCTCCACGCATGCGGCGGGCGTCTTGATTACGCGCGACCCGGTGGACACCTATGTGCCGCTTGCGACGAACGACGGCAACCCCGTCACCCAGTTCACCATGACGACCATTGAGGAGCTTGGCCTGTTAAAGATGGATTTTCTCGGCCTGCGCACGCTCACGGTGATCGACGAGGCGGAAAAGATGATCCGGGCGGGCGACCCGGCCTTTGCCATGAACGCCATCCCCTATGACGACCCGGACGTATACGCCATGCTGAACGCGGGCGAGACGACGGGCGTGTTCCAGATGGAGTCGGGCGGCATGACGCAGCTTGTGGTGAATTTGCAGGCCAAAAGCATTGAGGATATCATCGCCGTGATCGCGCTCTACCGCCCCGGTCCGATGGAATCCATTCCCCTCTATCTCGCGAACCGGCACAACCCCGAAAATGTGCAGTACAAGACGCCGCAGTTGGAACATACCCTGGACGTTACAAACGGCTGTATCATCTATCAGGAACAGGTGATGCAGATTTGCCGCGAATTGGCGGGCTTTTCCTACGGACAGGCCGACCTTGTGCGCCGCGCTATGAGCAAGAAAAAACATGACGTGATGGAAAAAGAGCGCCAGCACTTCGTATACGGCAATACGCAGCCCGGCCAGGAGTGCGCGGGCTGTATCGCGAACGGCATCAGCGAGGAGGTGGCGAACGCTATCTTCGACGAGATGTCCAGCTTTGCTTCCTATGCGTTCAACAAGGCGCACGCCGCCTGCTATGCCGTCGTCGCGTACCAGACGGCCTACCTGAAAAAGCACTACCCCCGCGAGTTTATGGCGGCGCTGCTCACCAGCGTGCTGGACAACACGGATAAAGTCATTGAATATACCTCCGAGTGCCAGCGCATGGGCATCCGGGTACTGCCCCCGGAGGTCAACAAGAGCGGCGTGGGTTTTACAGTGGAGGGCACGGATGTTCGGTTCGGTCTGCTGGCGCTGAAAAATGTGGGGCGCAGCCTGATCGAAACGGTGGTAAAGGAGCGCGCGCAGCGCCCCTACCGCAGCCTGTACGATTTCTGTAAGCGCCTGCGCGGCGGCGAAATGAACCGGCGCGCGATCGAAAGCCTCATCAAAAGCGGCGCGTTCGACGCCTTAGAAACCAAGCGCCGCGCCATGATAGACGGCTTGGGCGACATCTTAAAAAGCATAGAGAACGAGGAACGGCACAACCTGGCGGGCCAGACTGACCTGTTCGGCGCGCTGGACACGGAAGAAGGGGAGCCGGGCGCGCACAGCGACTACCATCCGCCCGACAAAGGCGCGGAGTACCCCCCCGACGTACTGCTTCAGATGGAAAAAGAGGTGAGCGGGCTGTACCTGTCGTCCCACCCGCTGGAACGGTACCGCCCGGTGATCGAGAAAACAGCCACCGCGCGCGTCAGCGACCTGACCGGGGAGAACGCGCACGCCTTTGACGGCCAGACAGTCACGCTGGTCTGCACCATCGCGCGCCTGAAAACAATCAACACCAAATCGGGCGAGCTGATGGCCTTCCTCACGATAGAGGATATGAGCGGCTCTATGGAGGCCATTGCCTTCCCACGCGTGCTGATGACGTATTCGGAATTTGTTTATGAGAGCGCCGTCGTTGTGGTGACGGGGCGCGTCTCCTACAAAGAGGAGGATGGAAGCAAAGTCCTGGCCGATTCCGTTATTTCCGTCGACCGCTTTGATACGGAAAACCCGAAAAAGGAGTCGTCATCCGCCGCGCACGGCCTGTGGCTGAAAGTGCCTGCCCTGCAAAGCGGCGCGTTCGACGAGGCGAAAAACCTGTTGAGTATTTTTGAGGGGAACACGCCGGTGTTCCTGTATGTGGAGGACACAAAACAGAAGATGCGCGCCCCCAGGAGCCTGTGGTGCGTGGAGAGCGAGCTGCTTGTGAGCGAGCTGGAACGCATCTTGGGCGTGGGAAACGTAAAATTCACATAAATTCACGCATTTTCGCGCGCAAACCGGGGAAAGCATCTTGCATTTGCGGCGCGGATTGACTATAATGTAACAAAGAGGCTGAGCGATCGAAGGAGGTTCACCTATGGAAAACCGTATCAAAACGATTGGCGTATTAACGAGTGGCGGCGACGCCCCAGGCATGAACGCCGCTGTCCGTGCCGTTGTACGAACCGCGATTATGCGCGGATATAACGTAAAAGGCGTCCGCCGGGGCTATAACGGCCTGCTGACGGGCGATATCGTGGATATGAACCTGCGCAGTGTTTCCGAGATCATCCACCGCGGCGGCACGATTTTATATACCGCGCGGTGCCTGGAATTCAAGACGCCGGAGGGGCAGGAGAAAGCGGCGCAGGCATGCAGGGACAACGGCATCGACGCGCTGGTTGTGATCGGCGGCGACGGCTCGTTCCGGGGCTGCAGGGCCATGGCCGACCACGGCATCCCCTGTATCGGCATCCCCGGCACTATTGACAACGATATCGCGTGCAGTGATTATACGATCGGCTACGATACCGCCATGAATACGGCGGTCGAGATGATCGACAAGCTGCGTGATACCACCCAGAGCCACGACCGTTGCAGCGTCGTGGAGGTGATGGGACGCAACGCCGGGTACATCGCACTCAACACGGGTATCGCTGTGGGCGCTCTGGCGACGCTGATTCCCGAAGTGCCCTATGATATTGAACGGGACATCATCACAAAGATGAAATCCACGCAAAAGACGGGCAAGCAGCATTTTATCATCCTGGTGGCCGAGGGCGTGGGCCACGCGCACGAGATCGCCGATGAGATCCAGTCGCGCACGGGCATTGATTCCCGCGCTACGGTGTTAGGCCATGTGCAGCGCGGCGGTTCGCCGACCCTGCGCGACCGTGTGACGGCCAGCCGCATGGGCTATCACGCAGTTGAGCTGCTGCAAAAGGGCATTTACAACCGCGTGGTCGCCACAAGGGCGGAGTCCATCATCGATTATGATATTGCCGTCGCGCTCTCCATGTATAAGACCATCGACACGGCCCTGCTGGACCTCGGCTCCACAATATCCATCTGATATTTTTTCCCTCCTCCTGCGGGAGGAAACAAAAAAATTCACCGTGTATCATACAAAGACGTATGAGGACGCCGCCTGCGGGCAGCGTCCTCACGTCGTATTTTCCGCTGCCGGGCACGTTTTGGGGCGTCAGGGAATATACTGGAGAATGATGACTGTATCTTTCTCCCGCCGCAGGGATCCATTCCTGAAACAAGATGGGATTCCAAAGGGGCTGCGCCCCTTTGGCGGAGTCCAGAG
>CANCXY010000043.1 GCA_947381875.1 uncultured Clostridia bacterium
GCCTCTGGACTCCGCCAAAGGGGCGCAGCCCCTTTGGAAACCCATCTTGTTGCAGTTTTAGAAGGTCCTGCATTCCCGCTGGCGCCTGCCGGGCTACAGGACACAGACATATTACTGATATTATACCATATCTTTCCCGAACGGATTTCGGCAAATTTCGACGAAAATGCTGCAAATTTCGCGCACCGGTTCCGCCGAAGGTATGATACAGCGCCGCCGCAGGCTTTTGTAAGCCCGCGGCGGCGCTGTCAGGATATTCAGTTTTCCCCCAAGAATGGGGAGGGATGCGGCGCGTGTCCTGTCTGTTACGCCTGCCCGGAAAGGCACACAGCCCCGTCCGCGCGCACGTTCAGCACATAGCATGCGTCCGCGCCGAATACATTCTCCATCGCCGCCCGGTAGGTTTCCAACAGGCCGATTGGTACAAAAGCCTGGATCGTCCCCGCGAAGCCGCCGCCCTGGAGCCGCCACGCGCCGCGTCCGTTCAAGATGTGCTGGGAGAGCGCAAGCCCTAATGGAACGCCCTGTTCGCGCGGCGCTTGGGCGCTGTAGGCGTTCTGGTTGTATTCAAACGAGGAGTGCCCGCCCTCGACGATCAGGCGCAGGAAGTCGTCAAAGCGATCCTCGCGCACCGCGTCGCGCAGTGCGCCCGCGCGGCGGCTGTCCGCGAAAAAGTGGATGGCGCGCAATACGGCGCGGTCGCCTGCCTCGGCCCGCACACGCGCGATATCGGCAAAGAACGCCTGTTCCTCTACCTCGCGCAAAACCTTTTTGCCAAAGCAGGCCGCCACAGCCTCCATTTCGGTGCGCACAGCCGCGTATTCATCGGTGAGCGCCGCATGGCTGCCCTTTGTGTCGGTGATGCACAGCGCGTAACCGTGCTTTTCCAGGTCGAGTGTCACTTTTTCCACCACGGGCGCGGACAGGTCCGCGAAGTCGATCGTAATAACGCCGCCGACACTGCATGCCATCTGGTCCATCAGCCCGCTGGGTTTGCCGAAAAATTCATTCTCGGCATACTGGCTGATCTTTGCAATCTCCACAGCGGAGAAGCGGCCCCCGTTGAACTCCCCATTGAAAACAGCCCCGATTACGACTTCAAACGCGGCGGAACTCGAAAGACCGGAACCACGCAGCACGTCCGAGGTGGTATAGGCGTCAAACCCGCCAACAGCGCCGCCCCGCTGCACAATGCCCGCCGCAACGCCCCGGATGAGCGACGAGGAATGCCCTGTTTCTGTCTCTACAGGAGAAAGGTTGGCAACGTCGACCACGTCCATCTTGTCAAAGCCTTTTGACTGTACGCGCACGATGCTCCCGCCGCTCTGCGCCACCACCGCGATCACGTCCAAATCGACCGCGCCCGCCAGCACAACGCCGTGGTTGTGGTCGGTGTGGTTGCCGCCAATCTCGGTGCGGCCGGGCGCGGAGTACAGATGTACCTCCCGTTCGCCGCCGAACAGCGACGCGAATTGCTCTAAGGCGTCTGTGTAGCGCGCGCGTTGGCGTTTTAGCACCGCCGGGCGATTTCCGTACAGCCTTATAAACGCCGCGTCCCACGCGCCGCTTTCGATCTGTTGTTTTATCTCTTGTACCGTTTGCATGATACTTCCCCCGATCTTGATAGTGCCCGCCGCCGTTCAGGATATGGCGGGCTGCTTTTAGTATAGCACGGATCGGCCCGGAAGAAAAGAAGGAATTTTTGTGTATTTTGCTTCTCTACGGGCAGAAAAATACACGGGAAATACCGCCGGGGGTTTGGCGCTCCTACGTCTGCCAAGCGGCGGGAAAGCGCGGAAATTTCGTTTTTTGCGGCAAAAGCCTTGCAAGTTGCCCTGTGCTTTGTTATACTGGATGAAAATTGAATCAAAATGTCCGGTGCCCTGCACTGTGCCGCGCTGGCGGTACGGGGCGCGGGGGTAAAAGGGAAACAGGTGCGAATCCTGTACGATCTCGTCACTGTGATTGGGGAGAAAAACGTCCGGGGTGTCCGCCCCGCAAAGTCACTGAGAAATTGGGAAGGCGGCGTTTTTTGCAGATCCATAAGCCAGGAAACCTGCCGGTCATTGGTACAGGGACATTGGGGAGAGGCGAAGGCAAAGAATTTTTATGTATTTTTCCGCCCACAGGGCAGGGGAAATATACGGAAAATATCTCTGCGCTTTGGCCGCGCCTGAGATAACGCCCAGGCCACGAGGAATTGGCCGTACCGAAAGCAGCTGCCTTGGCGGTTTTATTTACTGTTGCTTTTTTGAAAGCCTTTCCTCCTGTAAGGAAAGGCTTTTTTGCGCGGAGAACATGCCGTTCCTGTGTGTTGCCATCGGCGTTTGTTAGGAAAAACAGACGTTCTGTTTCCTGTACCCTGAATGTGCGTGGATGTAAATTTTTATACACCACCATGACGGTTCCCCATCAAAGGGGGGGCCGTACAGACAAGGAGGAAACAGACTATGAAAAGCAGGAAGAAAATCGCGTTGATTGCCGCCCTGTTGGCGGCGGTCCTGCTCATGGGCTGCGGCACGCCCGCGTCCGTCCCGGCGGATGGTTCCGGTTCGCAGTCGGATTCGATATCGGCGTCGCAGTCCAGCAGTTCAGCGCCGCAGGGCAGCAGTTCAGAGTCCCAGGAGCCGGACAGCGGGGACGCCGACAAAGCCGCCGCGGATGAAGTAGCGGCCTTGATCGACGCGATCTATGTACAGCGGCGCAGCGCGGACACCGATGCACAGTGCGCCGCAGCAAAAGCGGGGTGGGATGCTTTGACAGGCGCACAGAAAGCACTTGTAGAGGGCGAGGAGGCAAGCCCGGATTACTTTGGCCTCGACACGGGCGACGCCGCCCAGGACGACCCGCGCAACGCGGACGGCATTGGCGAAAATGAAATATTGGTCGTGAGCTTCGGTACTTCCTTCAACGACAGCCGCGTCCGGGACATCAAGGGCATTGAGGACGCCTTACAGGCCGCGTATCCCGAATGGGCGGTACGCCGCGCCTTTACCGCGCAGATTATCATCAACCATGTGCAGGCGCGCGACGGGGAGTTCATCGACAACATGGACCAGGCATTGGAGCGCGCCGCCGCCAATGGCGTGAAAAATATCATCCTACAGCCCACGCACCTGATGCACGGTGCAGAATATGACGAGATGGTGGAGACGCTGGACGCGTACCGCGACCGATTTGAAAAAGCCGTTGTGGCTGAACCGCTGTTGGGCGAAGTCGGCAGCGACGCGACGGTGATCAACGCGGATAAGGAGGCTGTCGCGAAAGCCGTCACCGCCGCGGCGGTGGAGGCTGCGGGCTATGACAGCCTGGACGCCGCCGAACAGGACAGCACCGCTTTTGTATTTCTGGGCCACGGTACGGCGCATGTCGCGAAAGTGAGCTACAGCCAGATGCAGACGCAGATGGAACAGCTTGGGTACAAAAACGTGTTCATCGGCACGGTAGAGGGCGAGCCGGAGGAGACCTCCTGTGAAGCTGTAATCGCGAAGGTGCAGGAGGCCGGATACAAGAAGGTCGCACTGCGCCCGCTGATGGTCGTCGCGGGAGACCACGCCAGAAATGATATGGCGGGGGACGACGAGGATTCCTGGAAAAGCCAGTTCACCGCCGCAGGCTTTGAGTCCGTAGAGGCACAGATCGCGGGCCTTGGCGGTATTGAAGATGTACAGAAGTTGTATGTCGAACATACCAAGATGGCGCTGGACACGGTGCAATAAATAGACACGAAGCGGGCGGCGCTTCCCCATCAGGTGCGCCGTCCGCCAAATCAAAAGGAGTGGTAATATGAAAAAAAATATCTGTGCCGTGTTGGCCGCCGGGCTTGCGTTTGTGCTGCTGGTGAGCTGCGGCGTACAGGGAAGCGGGTCATCTGCCTCAGATAATAGCCTTTCTGAATCGGACAGCGTATCCACGCCGGACAGCGCGTCTCTTTCAGATCTATCATCCGCGCTGGAGGACAGCGCCAGCGACGAGGTGTCCTCGTCCAGTGCGTCCGACCCCGCCGCGTTGGCGGATGGGACGTATCTGGCCGAGTTCAGCACTGACAGCAGCATGTTCCGCGTGAATGAGACGAAAGACGGCAAAGGCACGCTGACGGTCAAGGATGGGCAAATGACGATCCATATTACATTGATGTCAAAAAAGATCCTGAACCTTTTCCCCGGCACAGCCGAGGACGCGCAAAAAGAGGGCGTGGCCCTTCTGGAACCGACAGTCGATACCGTCACCTATTCCGACGGCATGAGCGAGGAGGTTTTTGGGTTTGATGTTCCCGTGCCGGTGATCGGCGAGGAATTCGACCTTGCATTGATTGGCACAAAGGGAAAGTGGTACGACCATAAAGTGTGCGTGAAAAACCCTCAGGCGCAGGAAAGCGGTCTGCCGCTCGCGGACGGCTCCTATTTGTGCGAGGTAACGCTTTCGGGCGGCACGGGGAAAGCGTCAATCGAAAGCCCGACGGTGCTGCACGTCAAGGATGGGGAGATATGGGCGAAAATCGAGTGGAGCAGCCCGAATTTCGACTATATGAAAGTCAATGATGTACGCTATGATCTGGCAGACACAGAGGGGAACTCCACCTTCCTGATCCCCATTGCCGCGCTGGATATGCCGGTAGACGTGATTGCGGATACAGTTGCCATGAGTACGCCGCATGAGGTGACGTATACACTGGTATTCAATTCGCGAAGCGCGGCGCTTTTACAGGATTGAGCGGGAAGATGCGGACGAAAAAGACAAAAGCGCGGCGGGGTATCATTCCCGCCGCGCTGGCGGCCATAGGGCTGGCACTGGCGCTGTGTTCCTGCGCCGGGCATCAAACGCCGCCCGTCTGGGAGGGCATGGAACCCGTATCGGAATTATCGCTTCAATATGCGCAGCAGTTTTCGGTATCCTGTTATGACGCCGGATACCGCATGCTTACAATCGAGGAGAGCGGGCGCTATTTTATTGTACCAGAAGGGGCCGCTGTGCCGGAGGGGCTGCCGTCCGATATTGTGGTTTTGCAGGAACCGTTGGATTGCATATATCTTGCCGCGACATCGGCGATGGACCCCCTGCGCGCAATCGACGCCGTGAGGTGTGTACAGTTAGTAGGCACAAATGCGGACGGGTGGTATATCCCGGAAGCGAAACAGGCGCTGGCGGATGGTTCCATGCTGTATGCCGGCAGGTACAGCGCGCCGGATTATGAACTGATTGTCTCAAAGGGCTGTGATCTCGCGATTGAATCCATGATGATTTCCCACGCACCCGAAGTTAAAGAGCAGTTGGAGCGGCTGGATGTGCCGGTGTTGATTGAGCGTTCCAGCTATGAAAGCACGCCGCTTGGGCGCATGGAATGGGTGAAGCTGTACGGGGCGCTGCTGGGCCGGGACAGCGAGGCACAGCAGATTTTTGACGCGGAACTGGCGGCGCTGGCCCCTGTCTTAGAGACAAAGCCGACAGGAAAGACCGCCGCCTTTTTTGCCGTCAACTCAACGGGCGCGGTCAATGTGCGCAAATCCGGCGACTATGTGGCGGAGATGATCCGCATGGCAGGCGGGGAATACGTCCCGCGCGATTTGGGGGATAACGGGAACGCCTTAGCTACCATGAATATTGACATGGAGAGCTTCTACACAGCCGCCAAAGACGCCGACATTTTGATCTATAACAGCACCATCGACGGCGAGCTGACGACGATTGAAGAACTTTTGCAGAAAAGCGCCGCGCTGGCGGATTTCAAAGCGGTGCGGGAAGGGAACGTTTGGTGTACAGGCCGCAACCTGTTCCAGGAGAGCATGAGCCTTGGGAGAATGATCGCAGAATTTCACGCCATCTTCACCGAAACCGACCCGCAGTCTCTTGTATTCCTGCACCGCCTTGTATAGGAGCAGTACAAAAAAGAAAAAGGGGGGGCAAAAAGTATTTTTTGCCCCATTGAAAGTTTCCGTCCACCCTTTTCAAAGGGTGGCAGGAGTCCAGAGGGCGGCGCCCTCTGGGCAGGATTCCAAAGGGCGGCAGCCTTTTGGGCAGCCCGGAAGGGGGGCAGGGATGGCGCGCAGGCGAGTGGCGGTGTGTTATGCGGTGCTGGCGGCGGTGTTGGGGTCGCTGCTGGCGGCGGGGGTGTGCGTGGGCAGTACGCCTACGGGGATTGGCAGGGTGCTTCGCATTTTGTGGGGGGATGCGGGGGATGAGGCGTATACCATTGTTTGGCAGATCCGCTTGCCGCGTGTTCTGGCGGCGGCTGTGCTGGGCGGGGCGCTGGCGGTCTCCGGGTTTTTATTGCAAACCTTTTTTGCAAACCCGATCGCGGGTCCGTTTGTGCTGGGCATTTCTTCGGGGGCAAAGCTCACGGTCGCGCTGGTGATGATCGCCTTTTTGCGGCGCGGTGTTGTGATGACTTCTGCCGCCAAAGTATTTGCCGCTTTTGTGGGCGCGCTCGTGGCGATGGGGTTTATTTTGCTGCTGTCGCGGCGGGTGCGCAGTATGTCGCTGCTGATTGTCGGCGGGGTGATGATAGGCTACATTTGCTCGGCTGTCACCGATTTTGCCGTCACGTTCGCCGATGATGCCAACATTGTCAATTTGCACCACTGGTCGCAGGGATCCTTTTCCGGCATGTCGTGGGGCAATGTGCGGGAGATGGCAGTGCTTACAGGGGTGCTTTTTGCGCTGGCGTTCCTGCTTTCCAAGCCTATGGGCGCGTATCAGCTGGGGGAGAGCTATGCGCGCAGTATGGGCGTCGATATCCGCCGATTCAGGGTGGAGCTTATTTTGCTCTCCAGCCTGCTTTCCGCCTGCGTTACGGCGTTTGCGGGGCCGATTTCCTTTGTCGGTATCGCCGTGCCGCATATCGTCAAGAGCATGCTGGGCACGGCAAAGCCTATCGCAGTGCTGCCCGCCTGCTTTTTGGGCGGCGGCGCGTTCTGCCTGCTGTGCGATATTCTGGCGCGCACGCTGTTTGCCCCGACGGAACTCTCCATCAGCTCAGTTACGGCGGTATTTGGCGCGCCGGTCGTGATTGCGCTGATGGCTTCGCGCAAAAAGGGGGTGCGGTGATGGACGCTTACCTTTCCACCCGCGGTTTGTGTGTTGGCTACGAGGATACCGCGCTGCTGTATGATATCAGCCTTTCTGTGCGCCGGGGGGAGATACTGACACTCATTGGTCCGAACGGCGCGGGGAAATCCACCATTTTGAAAACGCTTTCGCGCCAGCTTGCGCCTATGGGCGGCGCGGTATATTTGGACGGTACAAGCGTGTGGGAAATGGGGGAGAGCGCGCTGGCCCGGAAAATGGCGCTCGTCACAACAGAGCGCATCGACCCGGAACGCATGACGTGCCGCGACGTGGTGAGCATGGGCCGGTACCCCTATACGGGCCGCCTCGGCATTTTAGGACGGGAGGATAAAGCCGTCACCGAACAGGCATTGGCGCGGGTTCATGCGCTGGACCTTGCTGGTACGCCGTTTGCCCGCGTCAGTGACGGGCAGCGGCAGCGAGTGATGCTCGCGCGGGCCATCTGCCAGAGGCCCGAAGTGATTTTGCTGGATGAACCGACTTCCTTCCTCGATATCCGCCACAAGTTAGAGCTGCTCGGCATTTTGCGGGAACTGGTGCGCGAGGAAGGGCTTGCGATCATCCTGTCCCTGCATGAACTGGACCTTGCGCAGAAAATTTCCGATACCGTCGTGTGTGTACAGAGCGGACAGCCACTGCGCATGGGGCCGCCGGAGGAGATTTTCACGGATGAAACCATCTGCGCGCTGTATGGCGTGTCGCCCGGCAGCTACAGCGCGCTGTTCGGTTCGGCGGAGCTTGCACCCGAAAAGGGCGCGCCGCGCTGGTTTGTGATCGGCGGGGGTGGGAGCGGCGTTCCCTTGTATCGGAAATTGTGCCGGGAGGGGGTGCCCTTTGCGGCGGGTATCCTGCCGGAAAACGACCTTGACTATCCCGTTGCCAAAGCACTTTCCGCCGTATTGGTTTCGGAAAAAGCCTATGAGCCTGTCGCGGACGCGACCATGCGCCGGGCACTGGACGTGTTGGCGCGCTGTGAAAAAGCAGTTTGCACACTGCCCGCGTTCGGCGCCTGGCAGGAGGCGAACCGCCGCCTGTGGCAGGCCGCACAAGAGAGCGGGAAGAAGATTCCGCTGCAAAGCGCCTTTGTATATAGGGGTTGAAATTTGCCTGCATGGGTGGTATACTTTGTTCATGTTTATTTGGAAAACCGGGATTTATGGGAGAGAATGATTGTGAATAAAGGCAATGACATCTCAGTTGTAAAACAGCAATATGCCACCGCAAATAATCTGTGTACAAGAATGTCTATCCATGATAAATATTCGACAAACAAGACAGGCTTTGGAAACTGGATCGTTTCAAATTACAGGATAGAGAAAGGAATGAAAGTTTTAGAATTAGGGTGCGGAATAGGGGATATGTGGAAGAACAGAGAATCTTTGATCCGCGCTTGTTCAAAACTGGTGCTTTCTGATTTTTCGGAGGGAATGCTTGCAATAGCGAAAGAAAATGTGGGCAATTATGACAATGTAGAGTATAAGGTTGTGGATATTCAGGAAATACCGTATGAGGATGAAATATTTGACGTTGTTATAGCCAATATGATGTTATATCATGTGCCTGATATATACAGAGGTTTGGCCGAGGTCCGGCGAGTATTAAAAAAAGGTGGTTCTTTTTACTGTGCGACATATGGAGAGCATGGCATTACAGAGTACCTTTCAAAAATCCTTAGCGCATATGGCGTTGAAGATAAGCTGAATAAAAATTTTACGCTTCAAAATGGATATGCTATTTTAAGCAGGTCATTTTTGAAAGTAGAAAAATTGGAATATATTGACTCATTGGAAGTAACGAATGTAGACGATATAGTGGAGTATATTTATTCTCTTTCCAGCATGGTAGCGTTGAGCAATGTGCCAAAACATAGGATAAAAGAACCTCTCATGCAAAATTTGACAGATGGCGTCTTAAATATACCAAAGGAATACGGAATGTTTATAGCGTCATAGCAATCAATAGCTTTTGGCTTATTGGGAGATTCCCCCGTTTTCCCATAAAGAATTTATTGCATGCCCCGACAGAGGGAATATACAGATGATATTTTTGAGGTGTCCCATGAAAATTTTACTGACAGGCTTTGACCCATTCGGCGGCGAAACCATCAACCCATCTTATGAAGCGGTATGCCGCGTGCCGGATACGGTCGCGGGGACGCAAATTATCAAAGGTAAAATCCCCACCTCATTCGCCGCATGCGGCCCCGTCCTCGAACAAATGCTCCAGACGTACCGCCCCGACGCAGTATTGTGCGTGGGGCAGGCGGGCGGGCGCGTCAGCGCGGCGGTAGAGCGTGTCGCCATCAACCTGATGGACGCCCGGATCCCCGACAACGATGGCGCACAGCCCATTGACCGCCCCATCTGCCCGGACGGTCCCGCCGCCTACTTCGCCACCGTCCCCGTCAAGGCCATCATTCAGGCTGTCCGCGCGGAGGGTCTGCCCTGTGATATCTCCTACTCAGCGGGTACGTTCGTTTGTAATTGCCTGCTCTATCAGGCGCTACACATAGCGGCCACAAAAATGCCCGGTCTGCGCGCGGGATTTATCCACTTGCCGTATAGCGAACAGCAGGCGGTGGGCAAACCCGAAGGGACCCCGTGCCTGCCGCTGAAAACAATGGCGGATATTCTGACATGTGCGGTACAGGCCGCCGCGCATGCCACCGACAGCCCCCACGAGAGCATGGGCACACTTTTCTGAAAATCTTATTTGTACAGCAGCAGCCCGCGGCGGTCGTTTGGACGCCGCGGGCTGCCTGCGTTTCTGACCGGGCGCTGCCCGGACCTGATAGAGGCTCTGCCTCTGGACTCCGCCAAAGGGGCGCAGCCCCTTTGGAATCCCATCTTGTCCTATAGCTGGATGGCACGCGGAGAGTGCATAAGCCCCTTGACAAAATCCCCAAATTCAGGTACAATATAGAAGTACGATTTCGGACAAGGAGAACGAGCCATGTATTCTTCCAAAGAACTCCGGCGTTTTAACCACCTGATCAGCGAGACGGACGCCGCCTACCATAGAGCAGCGGTGCGGTTGGGCTTATCCGACAGCGCGTTCCATATTTTATACACCTTATCCGACAGCGGCGGGAGCTGCCTTTTGCGCGAAATGTGCCGCCTGACGGGCATCAGCAAACAGACGCTGCATTCAGCCATCCGCAAGCTCCAGGATGACGGCATACTGTCCATAGAAACCGTAGGGGGCAGGAGCCGCATGCTGCATCTGACCCCGGAGGGGGAACGCCTGGCCGCCGCTACCGTGCTGCCGGTGATCGGAGCGGAAAACAGCATTTTCGCATCCTGGCCGCCGGAAGAAGTGGAGCGGTATCTCTCCATGACACAGCGCTATTTAGAGATGTTCCGGGAAAAGACGCGGGATATCCAGCGCTGTGATCCGGGATAGCGCCGCTATATTTTCATACAGTATAAGATTTCACAAAAAAGCCCGGCGGCAGGCCAGGGGAAAGGTATTATGAAAATCCAGTTATCAGATCACTTTACCTATAAAAAGTTATTTCAATTCACGCTGCCATCCATCGTGATGATGGTTTTTACCTCGATCTATGGCGTAGTAGATGGTTTCTTTGTCTCCAATTTCGCAGGCAAAACAGCCTTTGCCGCCATAAACCTGATTATGCCCTTTGTAATGGTATTGGGCGGCATGGGCTTTATGATCGGCACCGGCGGTACGGCGCTTGTCTCCAAAGTATTAGGCGAGGGCGACAGGGACAGGGCGGATCGGTATTTTTCCATGATGATTTATCTCACGCTGGCCCTCGGCGCGGGATTGGCTGTCATTGGCTGCTTATGTATCCGTCAGGTGGCGCTGCTTTTCGGCGCAACGCCGGAAATGTTGGCGGACTGCGTTATCTATGGGCGCATTACCATCGCCTTTACACCTTCTTTTATGCTGCAAAACGTGTTCCAAAGTTTCCTCATCGCCGCTGAAAAGCCCCGACTTGGCCTGGCTGTTACCGTGGCGGCGGGCGTTGTCAATATGGTGCTGGACGCGCTGTTTGTGGGCGTGTTCCGCTGGGGCACGCCGGGCGCGGCACTGGCGACAGGTTTGAGCCAGTGCGTGGGCGGCATCCTGCCGCTGATCTATTTCCTGCGCCCGAACAAAAGCCTCCTGCGGCTGAGGAAAACGCGGCTGGAAAAGCGCCCTATCCTGCGGGCCTGCGGCAACGGCGCGTCGGAGCTGATGAGCAATATTTCCTCGTCTATCGTCAGCATTATTTACAATTTCCAACTGCTGCGGTATTTAGGGGAAAACGGCGTTTCGGCTTATGGCGTTTTGATGTATGTGCAGTTTATCTTTATCGCTATTTTCTTAGGCTATTCGATCGGCAGCGCGCCTATCGTCAGCTTTCATTACGGCGCTGGGAACAGCGATGAACTGCGCAACATGTTGAAAAAAAGCACTCTGCTAATGACAGTGAGCGGCGCGGTACTCGCGGCACTGGCCTATCTGCTCGCAGGACCGTTGGCAAAGATATTTGTCGGCTACGACGCCGAGCTATTTGCGTTGACAAGCCATGCGTTTCGCCTGTTTTCTTTCTCGTTCCTGCTGGCGGGGTTCAATATCTTTACATCCTCCTTTTTTACGGCGCTCAATAACGGCGTGGTCTCGGCAATCGTCTCATTTTTGCGCACGCTTGTATTCCAAACGGCGTCCGTATTGATCCTGCCGTTTCTGTTCGATGTCGACGGCATATGGTGGGCAATCACAGTCGCGGAGGTATGCGCCGCCATACTCTCGGCATACTTCCTGCTGCGCAACCGGAAACAGTACCGGTATCTGTAAAAAGAAAAGAGCCGCCGCACGGGGATTCCTCCCATTTGCGGCGGTTTCTGTTTTTTCCTGTAGATCAAAGCCGGTTTCGTTCTCCCCATTCGCACATCCCATCTAAGATAGGCATCAGGGATTTTCCCCGTTCGGTTAAGCTGTACTCCACTTTGGGCGGGATTTGCGGGTATTCCTCCCGGTGTACAAGTTTGTCGGCCTCCAACTCTTTCAGCGTGGAACTCAGTGTCTTATAGGAAATCTCCCCAATATATTTTTTCATTTCATTGAAGCGCACGACCTGAAACTCCATCAACGTATAGAGAATTGTCATTTTGTATTTGCCGTTGATTAAAGAAAGGGTATAGCTGAACCCTGTGTCGTTCAGTCGCTCCTGGGAAATGCAGCGTTTGTCCATGATACGCTTTCCTCCGGGTAAGTATCGCACCTATATGTGCGTACTTGATTATCGTCTGATTCCTGCTACAATGATACTATCAGATGCGGGCAAAGTCAAGCCTGCAAAAACAGGAGGTTACGTCGCATGAGCAAAAAAATTGTTATCCTCAATGGCAGTCCCCGCAGAAAAGGCAATACTTCCGCGCTGGTGAAGGCGTTTACCGAAGGTGCGCAGAGTGCCGGCCATACCGTAACAGAGTTTTTCCTGGACAGCATGGATATCCACGGCTGCAAAGGTTGTTTTGGCGGGCACAGCAGCAGGGAATGTCCCTGTGTCCAGCGCGACGATATGGATAAGATTTATCCGGCGGTGCGGGGCTGTGACGTGATTGTGCTGGCCAGTCCGCTCTACTACTGGAACATGAGCGGCCAGATCCGAACGGCTGTGGACCGCCTGTTTGCGTTGGAGGAAGGGGACGGGAACCTTTTAAGGGGACACGGCAGAGCCTCCGCCCTGTTGATGGCCGCGGAGGGCAGCGATTTTGAAGATGTGCTTCTTTACTACGATCACTTAATGAAGCATTTACAATGGGAAAATCTCGGCCATGTCCTCGCCGGAGGAAATGAGAATATAGGCGATATTGCCGGGAAATCTGAAATCTCCGCTGCATATGAACTGGGGAAATCCATAGAATAAAAGGTACATCTGCCATGCGGCGGCTTTGAGGGATCAGGGCCGCCGCTTTGTATTCACCCTTCCGGCGGCGCATAGTAATACTGCACTCCGTCCGGCGTATCCATCCGGCGCAGTGCCACGCCGAATACGCGGTCAAGACAGCGGCTTTCCCAAACCTCCCCGCAGCTTCCCTGCGCCGCCACACGCCCTTCATGCAGGATCAACAGGCGATCAGCGGTGCGCATAGCCATTAGAAGGTCATGCAGAACCATCACCACTGTTTTTCCCTGCGCGCACAGCGCCCGCGCCTCGCGCATGATCTGAAGCTGGTGGGCAATATCCAGATAAGTGGTCGGCTCGTCGAGCAGGATAGCGGGCGTGTCCTGCGCCAGCGCCATAGCAAGGTATACCTTCTGCCGGATACCCCCCGAAAGCTCCCGCACAGGGGTTTCCGCCATATCCAGGAGCCCCATCGTCGCCATTGCCTGCCGCGCAGACTCCCGATCCTGCGGGCGGTATCGGCGCGGATAACTGAGGTAAGGGAACCGCCCGTGCAGTACCAGGCGTTCTACGGTAATGTCCGGCGTGGGGCGGTTCTGCGGCAGATAGGCGATGGTGCGCGCGGGCCAGCGGAGCGCCGAAAGCGGCGTGCCGTCTATGCGGATATCGCCGGAGCTGATGGACACGATACCGCACAGCGTTTTCAGCAGCGTGGATTTGCCGCATCCGTTCGGCCCCGCCACCACCGTGAGCGCGCCGGAGGGGAACACGGCGCTGATATCTTTCAGCACAGGCCGTCCCGGATACCCGGAACAGAGATGGGATATCTCAATCATGCCGTCCCCTCCTTTTCAGCAGAAGCCAGAGGAAGAACGGCCCGCCCAGCACCGCTAACAGGATCCCCACAGGCAGTTCAAACGGCGCAAAGAGCAGACGTGCGGCGAGGTCGCACAGCGTGAGCAGCGCCGCCCCGGCCAGCGCGCTGAGCGACAGCAGCGTGCGTGACCCGTCCCCGGCTATGCGGCGCACGGCATTGGGGACGATCAGCCCCAAAAAACCCAACAGGCCGGAAAAACTGACGCTTGCCCCCGCTAACAGGGCCGCTAACAGCAGGAAAAGCCCCCGGTAAAACCCCACGCGCAGACCCAATCCCTGCGCGGTTTCGTCGCCAAGAGCCAGTATATCCAGTTCACCGCACAGCGTAAAGGTGACGCACAGCGCTATGCAAATGAGTATGCCGCCGGGCACAAGGCGCGGATAGGAGACAGCCGAAAAGCCGCCCACCTGGAAATCGCCCCCCAGCATGCCCGTTTCAGGGAACAGCACGCGCACGCCCTCGCTGAGCGCGTTGCCCACGCTGTTCACCGCTACGCCCGTGAGGACGACGACGGTGCGCGACGCCCCCGTTCGGCCTGCTAAGATGGCGACGAGCGCCACACAGGCCATCGCCCCGGCAAACGCGGAAAGGGACATGGCCCACCCGGAAAAGACGCCGCACGCGCAGCAGATACTCACGGCCAGCCCCGCCCCCGCGTTCACGCCGATAATGCCCGGCGAGGCCAGAGGGTTGCGCAGTACACCCTGTATGACGCACCCCGCCGCCGAAAGCGCCGCGCCCGCCAGAACGCACGCGGCGGTGCGCGGTACGCGTGCATACCAGAAAATGGCCCCCGCCGTGCCGGACGGCCCGCCGAGTATCGCCTGCCACAGTTCACGAGGGGAGAGCTGCACCGCGCCGAGGGAAAGGCTTAGGAAGACCGCCAGCACGCACACGCCGCCCGCCAGCGCAAAGATGCCTTTTTGATGGATTTTATGCTTCATCCCACAAAAGCCTTTCCGCCACTTCATATGCCTCGGCCCATCGCGCGTTGGGTTTCAGGCTGAACAGGGCCTTGTCCATATAGAACACATGATCCTTCTGTACCGCGGTGATTTCGCCCCACGCAGGCTGTTCTGTGAGCATGGCGTCTACGGCGGCTTTTGTGCCCTCTGCGTCGCCGCCGCGCTGTACGATAAAAATATATTCCGGGTCTGCCTGTAGGATATGTTCAAGGCTCAATGTTTCCAGCAGTGTATCATCTACGTCGGCGATGTTCTCACAGCCTAAATCGGCCAGCATTTCGCCCAGCACATTCCCGGTGCTGTTTTTCGCCTGGATGATGGAGGGCGACGCGCGCAGGACCAGCACGCGCGGCGCGCCGTCCGCCTCGGCTTTGGCCCGGCCCTCTGCACGGATTTCCTCAATCTGCTCCGACACCTTTGTGCCGTATTCCTCATAGCGTTCCGGCTGGCCGGTGAGCTGTGTACACAGTTTCAGCAGGCGCAGATAGCCGGAAAAATCCGGCACGTCAAAATACGCGGTGGGGATGCCCGCCTTTTCCAGTGTGTCCCGCCATTCCAGGTCCTGTTTTGTATTGGCGCTGGCAAGGATGAAATCCGGCTGTGCGTCCAGCAGCTTTTCGAGGCTGCGGCCTTTGAGGTTGCCGATATTGACGGTATCCTCCGGCAGGTCAAGGTGCAGGTCCTCCCAGGCGTCGTCGGCGGTGGCGCACACCTCGCCGCCCGACAACAGCCAGACATCGGCGAAGCTGCCCAAAAGCGCCGCGACGCGCTGGGGCTGCATGGGGACGGTTACTTCCCGGCCAAGGTCGTCGGTAAAGGTGAGGGTTTCGTCCTGCGGGGCGCTGGCAGTATCGGACGCGGCGGTGGATACCGTGGACGAAGGGGCAGGGGAGAGGCTATTGGACGAAGATGACGGCGCTTTTGTCGCACACGCTGTCAGCAGGGAGAGCGCCAGAAGGGCGCAGAGGGAGATGGCGGCTTTTTTCATAAGTGACCTTCCTTTGTCAAGCGTTTATAGCACGGGAGAATTTATCTATAAAAGAGGGCGCTGTTCAGTCATAGTCTTTTTTATCATAAATATAGTCCTTGAAATAGTTCGTTTCCTCCTGGTTATCCAGCCACAGTTCAAACCAGCCAGGAAAATCCTGCCGTTCACAGCAGGGCTGAACGCCCACATCGGTAAAATTCCAAACCTCTCCCCGGCACTTTCCTGTTACGATCAGGTTATAGCTCATGCCGCATCCTAAATTTATCAATTCGAGATTCCCTCGATAAACCTTGTCGTTCATTTCCGTCTCAATAATATCCCCATCACGCGCATCATCTTCCCAAAGCCAGAATTTTTCAAGAAGGAAAGGGTCGGACAACGCCCGGCACGGGCTGTTTTCCAAACTGTTCAGACGCCGGCCCTCGAACATCTGTGCGCAGCCGTTCCCGACCTGTTTCAAAAACATGCGGTACGTTTGCGGCAGTTGTACTTGATGGGAATTTTCAAACGCCGCGATCGCATCTTCTGAAAGGCATTCGCCCATCTTGATATGAAGCGCGTCCACTTTTTCCCGAATACGGTTGATGACTTTTTCATAATCTTTTGTCTCATAAATTGGCATATATTGAATACTCCTCTGTAAAAAACCAAACACTTTCAGCAAAAAACCGCACAGGCAAAAAGGGTACACGATCCCCCTTCTCAAGCAACAGTGATTGAGAGGGGGGATCGTTTCAAAGCCCTTTCCCGTCTGTGCGGTCTGGCAGATCCACCTGAAACAACCAGAGAAATTTTCCATCCGGCTGTACAGAACCTCAATGGATTGATAGCTTCTCCCCGCATCCGGCGGGGAGAATGCCCAAAAATCTCAGGAGCACACGGAGCCAAAAGCACTCAGCACGTCGCGCCGCCCTTGACAGTCTTATTCAAAACCGCGCTCTTGTCGATTTCCGTATTCAGCAGCTTATCATTGACATAATCGAAGCCCAGCCGCTGGATGGTATCAGCGAAGCGCTCGCCGGTCTTGCCCTCGTCGCGGAAAAGCAGGATGGCCTTTTCCACCACGTCGAGGACTTCTTCTTCACTGGTGAAAATGCGTGTGAGCGGTGTGCCGTGCGCGACACGCTTGCCCCAACGTCCGCCGATATACACCTTGTAGCCCGCCTGGTAGTCGAGCGCACCAAAGGGGCATTTGCCCGCGCAGCGGCCGCAGTTGTTGCATTCAACAGGGTCAATCTGCACCTTGCCGTCCG
>CANCXY010000044.1 GCA_947381875.1 uncultured Clostridia bacterium
AGCCAGCCTGCGCACTTTCTTATTGAGCCGGTAGCTGTAGTCGCGGGGCTTGGGGCCAAGCGCCACGCCGCCGTGCGTCCACTGCGGGCTGCGTGTGGAACCCTGGCGCGCGCGCCCGGTGCCCTTCTGCCGCCACGGCTTGCGGCCGCCGCCCGAAACCTCGCTGCGCGTCTTTGTGCTTTGCGTGCCCTGCCGCTGGTTCGCAAGGAAATTCACGACCGCGGCGTGCATGACCTTTTCGTTCGGCGTGATGCCGAAAACGGCGTCGGAAAGCTCTACGGTAGAAACCTTCTTGCCGCTCATATCCAAAACGTCAAATTTTGCCATGATGCTTTCCCCCCTTACGCCTTTACGCTGTCAAAGATGCAAACCACACTGCCCTTGGCACCGGGGATCGCGCCCTTGATGGCGATCAGGTTGTTTTCCGCGTCCACCTTCATCACTTTCAGGTTCTGTACGGTGACGCGCTCCGCGCCGAGATGGCCGGGCAGCTTCTTGCCCTTGAACACACGGGAAGGCGTGCTGCACGAACCCATGGAACCCGCGTGGCGCGCCACCGGGCCGGAGCCGTGGCTCTCGCGCAGGCGGTGCTGCCCCCAGCGCTTAATCGCGCCCGCGTAGCCCTTGCCCTTGCTGGTGCCCACAACGTCTACGCGCTCGCCCGCCGCGAACACGTCCGCTTTCACGATGTCGCCCACGTTCATCCCGCTGATGTCCGCCAGCCGGAACTCGCGCAGTGTGCGCTTGGGCGCGACGCCCGCCTTGTCGAAGTGGCCCTTCTCAGGCTTCGTCACCTTCTTGGCGGAAACGTCGCCGTAGCCAAGCTGTACAGCGGTGTAGCCGTCACTCTCAGGCGTCTTTTTCTGGACGACAGGGCACGGCCCCGCCTCAACGACCGTCACGGGCACAACTTTCCCGTTTTCATCAAAGATCTGGGTCATGCCCATCTTCTTTCCGATGATTCCTTTTTGCATTTTGCTTTGCCTCCTGTTTCGGTTATTGGTTGACGCCGTCCCAGCGCCAACGTGACCTCTCTGCCGGGTTTCTGTCTGCTGTTGGGCTGCCGCCAGGGGCGCTGCCCCTGGACCCCGCCGGGCGCTGCCCGGACCTGCCAGAGGCGCTGCCTCTGGACTCCGCCAAAGGGGCGCGGCCCCTTTGGAAACCCATCCTGTTTCCCGAATGGGTTTCAGCGGCACCTACAGCTTACAGCTTGATTTCTACGTCTACCCCGGCGGGGAGCTGCAGGCTCGTGAGAGCCTCTACCGTCTTGTTGGACGGTTTCAGAACGTCGATGAGCCGCTTGTGCGTGCGGTTTTCAAACTGTTCGCGGCTGTCCTTGTATTTGTGTACCGCGCGCAGGATCGTGATGACTTCCTTGTCGGTGGGAAGGGGGACAGGCCCCGAAATGCGCGCGCCCGTGCGCCGCGCCGTTTCCACGATCTTTTCCGCCGCCGCGTCGATGAGCGACGCGTCATAGCTCTTTAGACGGATCCTGATTTTCTCCTTGACTGCCATTTTGTTTCGCCTCCTGATGATTGTAATAGACGAACCCTCGATGAATACACGACACGTCTCCGGGTGTTCCACACGCTCCCACGATAAAATCCGGTGAACCGTCAGGCAGTTCAGCCGGAAACCCGTCAGCAATGTGCGGCGCCGTGGCCTTGCGCGGACATTGGTTTGCGCCCGCAGGCGGGGCAAACGTATCCCATTGCGTTCGATATTCTTTCGCCCGGTTCTATGATCGGACATACTCGGCGGAAAAACCGGCGCACAGCACCGCAACCTCCCGCGTCAACGCATATCGCGCCCTGCGAAACCACAGGGCATTCGCAGTCACCATATTATAATATCAAATCGCGCCGGGGAATGCAAGAGGAAAATGAAAAAAATCGAAAAATTTTTTCTTTGCGCACGCCGTCCCCTTATGGTATACTATATATAGGTGTTATTGCCGGCCCCAAAGGGTGGGGGAAAACGCACAAAAACGCCCCGCCGGGGCGGGAAAGGGGCTGTAACGCAATGGCAGACAATTTGGCATACCAGTACGAATACGAGGAAGGGTACCGCAGCGAGATGCTCGACGGCGCAATCGTCCTCCAAACACCGCGCCCGGCAGCAAATCACAACTTTATCGCGGGAAATATCTACTGTTCGTTCGCAAACTATCTGCGGGGGAAACAATGCGTTCCTGTTCTCGATGGCATGGACGTATACCTGACCAAAAAAGACCGCGTTATGCCGGATGTAATGATTGCATGCGACCGCAATAAAATTCAGCAGAACGGCATCCACGGCGCGCCGGATTTAGTTGTGGAAGTGCTGTCGCCCCGGACAAGGAAGCGCGACAAAGGCTATAAGAAGGACCTGTACGAGCGCTGTGGTGTGCGGGAATACTGGATCGCGGACCCGGAAAGCAAATCGGTAGAAGTGTACCTGCTGAAAGAGGGCCGGTTTGTTCTGGACGAAGTATATGAGATTTTCCCCGACTATATTGTATTTGAGCCGGGCGAACGGGAAACCTGCAAAGACAGCATCCCTGTATCCCTGTACGAAGATTTCTCCATCCCTCTGGAAGAAATTTTTTACAATGTGTTCTAAAACAAAATGCTGGATGCCCCCGCCCGAAAGGCGGGGGCATCAGCCCGGCAGGGGCGCTCACGCCCCTGCCCGCCGTTCTCTCTCCCGCTTCGCCGCCGGGACAAGCGGCAGCAGGCACAGCGCCGTCACCAGGCCGGAAATGAGGAACAGACTGCTCCCCGGCACCATCCCTGACACACCGTTCACCACTTTTTCCACGCCCAGGCTGTTGATTACAGGCGTCGCGATGGCAGGCCCGGCAATCATGGGTACGCAGACGAAAAAGAGCTGCTTGACGCCCTCGAACTGCCCGCGCTGCTCCTCCGGGTAGAGGTTTTTCATCCAGGCCGTCAGCGCCTGCAATACCAGGATATAGCCGAACCCCGCGCCGAACACGCCCAACAGCAGCACCGGCAGCACATTGGTAAAGCTCACCACCGCCAGACCCACGAGGTTCACAGCCACTGCCGCCGCAATCACCGCCGCGCACCTGCCCTTGTCGATCCACTTTGCCGCCGGGATGGTAAACGCGGCCGCCGCCAGCAGCCCCACGCCCTGCACAATGCCTGTCAGCGTGTAATCCATGCCCAAATTATCCGTAAAATATACCGTGATATACGGAAAGTATACATTGAACCCGATAAAATAAACTGTCATTACCAGGAACACCCAGAACAGCTCCCGGTTCCTGCCCACAATCCGCCAGTCAAACACGCTGAAAAACTGACGCCAGAATCCGCCCTGCCCACGGTTGGGGGTGAGGCCGGGGGCATCGCGCAGCGTGAACAGGCACACCACGCCCATCACGCTGACAAGCCCGCCCATGATGGTGAAAAAGGCGAAGAAATCGAGAGCGTCAATAATGATGCCGGAGACAATCGCGCCAAAGATGGTCGCGAAAACGGGCATCACGGCCAGCGCGCCGCTCACCTTGCCGCGATTTTTCTCATTGGAAATATCGGTGGTCCAAGGGTTGAATGCACCGTCGTACCCCATACTGCCAAAAAAGCTCATGATGGCGTCGGCCAGCACGACGCACGTCGCGGCCAGCCACAGCGGGTTTTTGGGCAGGAACTCGGTGACGCCAAAGGCGATGGTGAACATGCCCCACAAAATATACCCCCACGCGATGAATGGCCTGCGCTTGCCGATGCGGTCGCCCGCCGTACCGATAAGGAAAGTGCAGAACGTGGAGACGACTGCCGAAACGCCAACCATCCACGCGACAATGGCGGGGTCGGGGGCAATCTTCCGGTAGACGAAAGTATTGAACCACGAGTTTTCGATATTCCAGCAGATCTGCCCGGCCATGCCCAGCACCCAGATCAGCACCCAGTTTTTACGCGAAATCTTTTCTGTCATAATAGTACATCCCCCCAAAAAGCAATACCCCCTCATGGGGAAATTGCTGTGTATCCCCGCCGCAGGCGGGGATACACAAGCATTCTACTGCGGAGAAATTGTCATGTATCCCCCGCCTGCGGCGGGGATACACAAACACTCTACTGCGGAGAAATTGTCATGCATCCCCCGCCTGCGGCGGGGGATACACAAAGTACCCCGCTGCGCAGGAAAGCAGCGGGGTACAGGATAGGCATTCTTATTTGAGTTCGACTTTTGCGCCGACATCTTCCAGTTTCTTTTTGATCTCCTCGGCGGCGTCCTTCGGGGCGGCCTCTTTCAGCTTGCCGGGGGCGTTGTCGACGAGGGCCTTGGCTTCCTTCAGGCCGAGGCCGGTAACTTCCTTGACAGCCTTGATAACGGCCATCTTGTTCGCGCCGACTTCGGCGAGAACAACGTCAAATTCGGTCTTTTCCTCCTCAGCGGGGGCGGCGGAAGCGGCGGGCGCAGCGGCGGCCACAGCGGAAACGCCGAACTCCTCGCAATAGGTGTCAATCAGCTCTTTCAGCTCTAAAATGGACAGTTGTTTAATGCTGTCGATAATGGCTGTAATCTTTTCAGATGCCATGATAAAAAACCTCCTGATAATTCAAATTTTGGATGCGGCTCAAGCCGCTGTTTCATCGTCTTTCGGGCCTTCCTGTTTATCCACATACGCCTGCATGGCGACGGCCAGGCCGCTGAGCGTGCTGGTGAGCGCGCCTGCAAACATGGAGAGCATACCCTTGTGGTCGGGCAGCTTGGCGATAGCGGCGAGGGAATCCAGGTCCAGTACCTTGCCCTCCATATAACCGCCCTTGAGCGCGAAGCCTTTTTTGGAGCCTTCCGCGAACTTGTTCAGGATGCGCGCGGCGGCGATGGGGTCTTCTTTCGAGACGGCCAGCGCGGTGGAACCCGTGAGCGCGTCAGTCATGCCCTCGATGTCGGAATCCTTAATCGCCAGACGGAGCATAGTATTCTTGATAACGGAATACTCGACCCCTGCCTCACGCAGCTCGGCGCGCAGCTTGGTATCGTCCGCAACGGTGATGCCCTTATATTCGACGACGACGCCCGCGACGGCATTCAGCATTTTGTCGCGCAGGGCGGCGACATAGGCTTTCTTTTCGCTGAGAATCTTTTCACTTGGCAAATCATTTCACCTCGTTTCCTGCATTCGTTGTCTCCCGCACAAAAAAGCCTCTTTCCCAAGCGAGAAAGAGGCAGAAAAAATCAAAGGAAAATTTCCGCGTTTCTCGGCAGGCGGGGGAGACCCATTATGCAAAAGCACCTGCTGTCTTCAAAACAGCGTATTCATTATAGCAGATGTTTGGGGGGGATGTCAAGTGGGATTGAGGCGCAAAAATAAAATTTTTGCGCGTAATGGGTTTCCAAAGGGGGCTTGCCCCCTTTGGCGGAGTCCAGAGGCAGCGCCTCTGGTGTCAGTTCCCGTAGCGGCTGCTGTTGAACTTGATGCCAGGTCCCATCGTAGAGGCGACGGTCGCGCTGCGGATATACTGACCCTTGGCGGCGGCGGGCTTTGCCTTGACAATGGCCTCCATCACGACATCCAGGTTCTGCCCCAACTTCTCCGCGCCAAAGGACGCCTTGCCGATGGGCACATGGATGATATTGGCCTTATCGAGGCGGTACTCGATCTTACCGGCTTTGGCCTCGCTGACAGCGCGTCCCAGGTCGGGCGTAACGGTGCCGGCTTTGGGGTTGGGCATGAGGCCGCGCGGACCGAGGATCTTGCCGAGACGGCCTACTTGGCCCATCATGTCGGGCGTGGTGACAAGCACGTCGAAATCAATAAACCCTTCGTTCTGGATCTTGGCGATCAAGTCCGCGTCGCCGACCATCATTGCGCCGGCCTCCTCGGCGGCACGGGCGGCGTCGCCCTTTGCGATGGCGATGACGCGCACGTTCTTGCCGGTGCCGTTGGGCAGCACGACCGCGCCGCGCACCTGCTGGTCTGCGTGGCGGCTGTCGACGCCCAGGCGCACATGCAGCTCTACGGTCTCGTCAAATTTCGCTTTGGCGGTCTGGCAGCAGAGCGCCAGCGCCTCGGCTGTATCATACTGCTTTGTACGGTCGATCAGCTTTTTGCTGTCGACATAATGCTTTCCCTGATTCATACTTTCCTCCTGTGGTAAATACGGAATGATCCTCCCACTTGCGGTGAGGTTTTTTTCATGATCGGGAAGCTGCCAAGTTCAGCAGCCCCTTCAGTCCGTGACGGTAACGCCCATGCTGCGGCAGGTGCCCGCGATCATGCTGACAGCCGCGTCCAGGCTGGCCGCGTTGAGGTCCGGCATTTTCGTGTTGGCAATTTCCTCCAACTGCTTGTGGGTGATGGAAGCGACTTTCGTCTTATTGGGCACGCCGGAACCGCTCTCGATGCCGACCGCCTTCTTGATAAGCACCGCCGCCGGGGGCGTTTTGGTAATGAAGCTGAAGGAGCGGTCCGCGTAGACCGTGATAACGACCGGGATCAGGTATCCAATATCCTTCTGCGTGCGCTCATTGAATTCTTTTGTGAACGCCACAATGTTCACACCATGCTGGCCAAGCGCCGGGCCAACAGGGGGGGCCGGCGTCGCCTTGCCGGCGGGTATCTGAAGTTTGATATACCCCGTAACTTTCTGAGCCATTTTGTACACCTCCAAAAAATGTGGTCCCTTGCGGATGCCGCCGCACCGCGGCATCCTCCCACGAGCGCCGCGCGCCCGTTGCCGGGCTGCCGCCCGGACCTGCCCAAAGGGCGCTGCCCTTTGGAATCCTGCCACCCTTTGGAAAAGGGTGGACGGAAACTTTAGTTCGCCAATACTGCGTATTGGCGAGGGATGTTTTTTGTTACAGCGGCTTTACGTCTGTGAAGTCCAGCTCAGCGGGCGTTTCGCGGCCAAACATGGATACCGTCACATGCACCTTGCGCTGCTTGGTGTCCACGCTCTCCACCACGCCTGTGAAGCCCTCCATCGGACCCGAAATAATCTGGACGTTGTCGCCCTCGGCGTAATCCACCTGCACCTCGCGCACGTCGACGTTCAGCTTCTCCACTTCTTCGTCCGTCAGCGGGATGGGCTTCGACGACGGCCCTACAAACCCCGTCACCCCGCGCGTGTTCCGCACGATATACCAGGTGTCGTCCGTCATCACCATTTTTACAAGCACATAGCTTGGAAACAGCTTGTACTCCACCTGCTTTTCCTGCCCGTCGCGGATCTCCGGCACCAGTTCGGTGGGGATCTTCACTTCCTGAATCAGCTCCTGCAAACGCCGGTTCACAACGATTTTTTCCAGGTTGGTCTTTACCTTGTTTTCATAGCCGGAATAGGTGTGTACCACATACCAGCGCGCTCCGGGGTCCCGTTCCTCCGCCATTCCTGCACCTCGCCTTTCGCAAATTGCCTTCTGCCTGCCTGTCCGCTTTCCGCCCTTACGCGCCCCGCAACAGCAGGTTCAGCACCAGGCCGAACACCGCGTCCAGCACTATAATCACCACGCCAGACGCCGCCACAACCACTGCCACGATGCCCGTGTTATTCAGCACCTGTTTCTTCGAGGGCCAGACGACCTTCTTCATCTCGCTGGCGGTATCGCGGAAAAACTTGGCGATGCGCCCAAAGAAGTTCTTCACATTGGCGATAAAGCCCTTGAATCCCTTCTCTTTTTTCTCGGTTTTGTCAGCCATTTCGCCTGTCCGCCTTTCTCACTTCGTCTCGCGGTGAACCGTATGCTTTTTGCAGAAGCGACAATACTTTTTCACTTCGAGCCGGTCGGGTGTGTTCTTCTTGTTTTTCTTCTGGTTGTAGTTGCGCTGCTTGCACTCCGTGCATGCCAGAACGATTTTCACTCGCATTGATTCGGCACCTCCATCCAATAGCCTCCCTCTTATAAAAACGGGCAGGCGGCCCGCCGAAAAGCGCGCACAAAAAAATAAACCTGCCAAAGAGGTATCCCTATCATACCACGCCCGGCCCGCCGCGTCAAGAGCTTTTTGCGCCTTTTGCCGGATTTTTGCCCCGCTCCCGCCGATTTCTTCTGCTTTTGCCCCATTTTCCCGCCCCTCGCGTTTCCTCCCGCGCACCGGCAGCGGCGCGGCATGTCTCCCAGAGTTTTCCAAAAGGAGCAATTTGCGCGCAGCGATCCGCTCATTTGACCCAGTGCGGGCGGGCAATCCGCCATAGCGCAGCAGCGGGCGTTCCTGTCGTCGAGAAACGGAGTGCGCGCAAATCTGCGGAAAGGAAAACGGCGGGAGATGTGCCGCGCAAGCGGTCTGCCACCCCTTTTGGCATAGATTGTCTGAATTTGTCAGGGTAAAAAGCAGAAAAGGGATTGCATTTTGCGAAATGGGGTGGTACAATGGGGTAGTCACCGAAATTTCGTGGGGGTGGCGGGCCTTTTGAGCAAGGCCGGCTGCTGTACACCGGGAAAGGATCATGCCGCGTGAATAAGCCGGATACAGTGAAATATGATTTGTCCATGCGCATGGTAAAAGTGTGCAACGTACTCCTTATAACGCTGCCTTTCGCGGTGTGCTGGTACGCCGCCTATGCCGATGAAATCGCCTCCCCCTACTATGCGCGCGGCAATTACCTTGTGATCGCCCTTTTCGCGGCACTGTACCTGATTTATGGCCGCGTATACGAGGCGTTTTGGGTTTCCATGAATCCCTTGCCCGAAATTGTGTATAGCCAAGGCCTCGCGGCGCTTATCTCCAACGCTATCCTATATATAGTAATCTGGCTCCTCAGCAAGAACCTGCCCAACCCCTTGCCCCTGCTTGCCGCATTGGTGGTTCAAATCGGCCTCTCAGCCGCATGGGGCGCAGCCGTCCGCCGGTGGTATTTTCGTACCTGGCCCCCGCGCCGTACCCTCATCATCTACGATCAGCGGGAAGATATGGAGCAGCTTTTGGACGAGCCTAACATGCGCCGGAAATTCCATATCGTCGGACGCCTGAACGTCCGGGAGGCACTCTCGCGCCCCCTCCTCGACTTAGCGGAAATCGACGCCGTTTTCCTATGCGGCGTACATAGCCACGAACGCAATCTCCTGTTAAAAGAGTGCATTGCGGCAGATGTCGTTGCATACATCACCCCCCGCATCGGCGACGTGCTGATGCAGAGCGCACATACCATTCATATGTTCCATCTGCCCGTCATGCGCACCAAACGCTGCCATCCTGATCCCATTTATCTGTTCATCAAACGCCTGATGGATATTGTTTTTTCCTCCCTGGCACTGGTGATTGCGTCGCCCATTATGCTTGTGACAGCTATAGCCATCAAAGCCACCGACAAAGGCCCAATATTTTACAGTCAGACCCGGTTGACGAAAGACGGAAAAGCGTTTTTGCTGTATAAGTTCCGTAGCATGCGTGTAGATGCCGAAGAAGACGGGGTTGCCCGCCTTTCCACAGGCAATAAAGATGATCGCGTTACCCCTGTGGGCCGGTTCATCCGCAGAGTGCGCATTGATGAACTTCCCCAGTTGTTGAACATTCTGCGCGGGAACATGTCGCTGGTCGGCCCCCGGCCAGAGCGCCCCGAAATCGCCGAGCAGTACCGCGAAACCCTCCCCGAATTTGACCTGCGTCTGCAAGTCAAGGCCGGGCTGACAGGGTATGCGCAGGTACATGGGAAATATAATACGTCCCCTTATGATAAGTTGCAGATGGATTTGATATACATATCAAATTTGAGCATTGCGCAGGATATTCGGATTCTGTTTGGGACGGTGAAGATTTTGTTTTCAGCGGAGAGTACGGAGGGGATTGGCCCCTGTCAGACAACAGAAAACAGAAATCCAGTAGCGATTTCTGTCACTACAATCCCCGTAAGCTCTGCCAGTTCATTAGTAAACAAATAAGTGGATTTCGAGAAGATAGTACATGAAGAAAATATTATATGTTGCTACTGTTGTTAAAACACATATTATGGAATTTCATATTCCCTACTTGAAGATGTTGAAAGAAGAAGGGTGGGAAACAGCAGTTGCTGCTCGAAACGATTACGAAAACCCTATAAACTGTCAAATTCCTTATTGTGATACATATTTTGATATACATTTTGAGCGTAATCCCTTCCATCCCAAAAACGCAGAAGCATACAAGCAATTAAAAAAAATCATTGATAGCGAAAACTATGATATTGTACATTGCCACACACCCGTTGGCGGCGTACTGGCTCGTATAGCCTCTAAAGATGCACGCAAAAATGGAACAAAAGTGATTTATACTGCGCATGGTTTTCATTTTTATGACGGAGCCCCTTTAATAAATTGGGTTCTATATTACCCCATTGAACGTTTGCTGGCGCACTATACAGATGTTCTAATCACCATCAATCAAGAAGACTATTTACGTGCGCAAACATTCAAAGTAAAAAAAGTATATTATATCCCTGGTGTGGGGATCGACTTGGAGAAATTCCAACCAAATTCTCAGGCGCGCAAAACTATACGACAAGAATTGGGTTTCCAAGAATCCGATTTTGTCATTCTGTCTGTAGGGGAGTTAAATAAAAATAAAAACCAAGCCAATGTACTAAAAGCACTGGCTTCAATGAAGGAAAGCGAAAGCTATTCTAAAACATATTACGTCCTTTGTGGTAGTGGAGCGTGGGAACGAAAGCTGAAGCAAATGGCTGTAAAATTGGGCATAAATGCTCATGTGCGCTTCCTTGGCTATCAAACTGACACACCAAAAATATACAACGCATCGGATTTATTTGTGTTTATGTCATTTCGCGAAGGCCTTCCCGTTGCTCTCATAGAAGCGATGGCTTGCGGTTTGCCGGTGCTTTGTTCAAAGATTCGTGGTAATAAGGATTTAGTCTTAGAAAATGTAACTGGTCTGTTTAGTGAAAATGATCCCTCCACCATATCGTTAAAATTGCAAGACCTCTATTATAGGAAAGATAAGAGATATTTATTTGCACATAATGCAACATTTTCAATAGAAAAGTTTTCTATTAACCTACTTAAAAAACACATTTATCAAATATATAAAAATGCTCTCTAAAAGTTATGAAATCTAATTTTCCTCACCTAACTTTCACTTTTACAGAATCGCATAGCTTAAAACTATATAAAGGAGCCGCAAATGAACTCCAAAATTGACTTTGTTATAACATGGGTAGATGGTAGCGATCCGAAATGGATTATGGAAAAAAACAGTTATAGCGCTGGCTCTTATACGGACAATCGCACCGAACGTTTTAGGGACTGGGATAATTTAATATACTGGTTCAGAGGGATAGAAAAGTTTGCTCCCTGGGTAAATCGTATTCATTTTGTAACATGGGGACATTTTCCCAAATGGCTGAATCTGCATCATCCGCAATTAAATATAGTAACACATTCGGACTATATTCCTCAAAAATATCTCCCAACTTTTAATTCTCATGCGATTGAATTAAATCTTCATCGAATACCAAATCTGACAGAGAACTTTGTATATTTTAATGATGATGTTTTTATTATTTCTCCCACGAAGTCATCAGATTTTTTCAAAAACAATCTTCCATGTGAAAGCGCTATCTTAAACGCACATTGCTATTCTATAGAAAAAGGATTCCACCTAAGTCCTTACCGCAATATAGGAATAATCAATAAATATTTCAACATGAGATATGTTATAAAAAAGAACCCCGCTAAATGGTTTAACTTAAAATATGGGCCAGATCTTCTAAGGACTTTAGCGCTACTCCCTTGCCCCAGATTTCCCGGATTATGGCAGGCTCATTTAGCGTCTTCACTCAAAAAATCCACATTTGAAACTCTTTGGTTACAGGAATATAAAGAGCTTGACGAAACATGCCTGCATAAATTCCGCCACATGTTAGACTATAATCAGTGGCTTTTCAAAGAGTGGCAAATTGCATCAGGGGAATTCTTCCCGCGTCAAACCAGCTTTGGAAAAAGTTTTGAAGCGACAGAGGAGAAATCAATAAAGACCATTTGCGAGTTTATTCTAAAACAAAAGGGAAAAATGATTTCTATCAACGATGGCGAAATGACAGCGAAAAAATTCAAGACATACAAACAGAAAATCAATAATACATTTCAAAAAATATTGCCAGAAAAGTCCAAATTCGAGAAATGAGACTATACCAGTGACCTTATTCGAGTATAACCACAGCTTAAACTCTATTCATAAGGAGATCCACATATCTTTATGGCGATATATATAAGTGGCACATTATCTGCTGTATTGTTTTCCTATTTTGCAACACATATTGGAAGTTCTCAAAAAATCAGCGCAATCGAAAAAAAGATCTGGCGAAAACTTTTTGCCATCTTATCTTTTGTTCCTTTGACCTTTATTATGGCAGTTCGATATAATGTGGGAACGGATTTCAGTGCCTATTGGAATATGTATCGTTCCACACCACGAAAAAATATCGAAAAAGGTTTTGTTGCCTTTATTGATATTTGTAAAGTATTTTCCTCCAATCCACAATTTATGTTTTTCTTGGCTTCCATTATAATTTGTGGCTGCTATTTTATAACTTTTTATAGGGAATCCGAAAATCCTCCTTATAGTATTCTCATATTTGTATTATGCAATGATTATTTTATTGCTATGAGTGGATTAAGGCAATACATGGCTACCGCTATCATGCTGCTTGCTGTTCCAGATATAAAAAAACACAACTGGAAAAAGGTCTTTTGCTTCTTAATTGTTGCGGCTTTATTTCATAAAAGTATCATTATCTATGTAGTGTTATGTCTTATATACATAATCAATATTCCACCCTTGGTAAGTGGCGGAATTGTTTTATGCACCTATTTAATTTCAAATATTTTAAGCGACTTTGTAATTCCTCTTTTGTTACGACTAAACTTCTATGCTGCTTACTTTGAAGCCAGTTCTTTTTTCAGCAACAGGGAAGGAAAGTTTGATATAACTTATATGATAATTTTTTTGTGTTTTTTTGTATTACTTTGCTACGAATACAAATCCGTAAAAAAAATTGAAAAACTAAAACTAATGTACTCGGCTGTAATTTTGAGTTTACTTATCTTGTCATTAAGTGCCGTTCTGCCCTCTAATGTTCGCAGGCTTACATGGCACATGAATTCTTTATTAGCAATTTATATTCCAACAGCAACCAGAGAATTGCCTAAAAAAAGTCTACGTCAGTTAATGAATAGCGCCATTATTGGATCATATATCGGGGTAACTACCATTTATCTTTTGATGGATATTCATAGTGTTCTGCCATATCAAACATTTTGGAAAAGCAATTAAAAAGGGATGACATCGTTTGAACACCGTACATTATTTTACCAGCTATGCGAGAGATGCTGCAAAGTATGAATTAGACCAATTCCCCGCTGCAGTGACAAAAAGCGCCTACATTATTGACATATTACGGAACATTCAGGATATCAAGCATATTCATATTGTTTCTGTCACAAGAAAAAGCGCTACACGCTGGGGTGGCATTTCTTTCAAAAAAAAGGAGTACGACAACAAAGAAACAGACTATATTCTCCCCTCCTTTTCCTCCCCTATAAAGGCTTTTCGAGTCTTAAATGTTTTTTTGCGTTATATTTCCATTTTTTTCTATTTAATGTTTCTCGTTCATTCAGACGATCCTGTCATTATATATCATATGTTCAGCTGCATTGCTCCCATAAAATGGGCCTGTCGGCTAAAAAACCTGTTTCTCATCATGGAAACAGAGGAAATCTATGGCGATGTTCACCAAAATGAAAAGCTAAAAAAAGCTGAATTAAGCCTAATGAAACATGCAAAAGCCTTTTTAGTCCCAACAAGTCTCCTGAACTCTGCCATCAATAAAGAACAGAAACCCTCTATAGTTGTCCACGGAACCTACAGAGTAGAAAAAGACAGGCGTTGCCATTTCGATGACGGCAAGATTCATGTCCTCTATGCTGGAACGTTTGACCCCACCAAGGGGGGTACAGCGGCAGCAGCAACAGCAGCAGAACTTCCCGCTGAATATCATATAAATATTATAGGATTTGGAACAGATGCCGAGATAACATATATAAAAGAAGCGGTAAAAAAGTATAATCTGCCGGGGCACGCCACTGTGACATATGATGGGCTCTTGTCCGGGGAAGACTATATTCGCTTTGTGCAGTCCTGTCAGATTGGTCTAAGCACGCAGCAGCCGAATGCTCCTTATAATGAAACATCTTTCCCATCCAAAGTATTGTCCTATCTTTCCAATGGTCTGCATGTTGTCTCGGTGAAAATCAAAGCGTTGGAAACCTCATCTGTCAATGACCTATTGGTATATTATGATAATAATACCCCTGCCGAAATAGCCAAAGCCATACAATCCATAGATATAAATGCGCCCTTTGACAGCAGGGAGAAGATCAAAAAATTAGACGCAGAATTTCTAAAAGATCTGGAAAACTTGTTACACACAAGTACGAATAACACGCCAATATGAAACTATTAAAAAGTAAAAAACATCTTTCAACAGAGGTAAAATCTTCTATTATATACATTTTCTCCGCCTTGTTCACAAAAGGATTAGCATTCATCACAATTCCTATTTTCACGCGCATTATGCCATCCAGTGAAATTGGCGTTGTAAACTTGTATAACTCCTGGAGCTCCCTGCTTCTTACCATATCCACACTGGCGCTTTATTCCGGCGGCTTTTCCCTTGCCATGAAGGAGTTTTCGCAGGAGCGTTCCCAATATACTTCTTCTGTGTTATCTCTTACATCGCTTGGCGCATTGCTTCTGGGGTTGATTTATGCTGTCTCACCGCAGTTTTGGAATCGCTGCCTTAATCTGCCCACGTCGCTTATGTTATTGATCATAGCACAGGCATTATTCCAGCCCGCAAATAATTTCTATTTGCTCCGCAAACGCTATGAATACAAGCACATTTCGTCTGGCATACTTTCCGCCCTATCAGCGCTCGCCGCTACATCCCTTTCTGTATGGGCTGTTCTCCGTTCTTCTAAAGCGGGAATTGAAGAATTAGGCATGATTCGCCTTTTTGCCAATTATGGGGTATTGCTGGCAGTCTCCGCTATACTATGGATCAGCATACTGAAAAAAGGAAAAACATTCTATTCTGCAAAATATTGGCGTTTTGGCTTGACACTCAGTATTCCGTTGATTGGAAATTCTTTTGCCGAGCAGATTTTAAGCTCTTCCGATAGGATCATGATTGCCCATATGGTAGATAACAGTGCGGTTGGAATCTATAGCACCATTTACTCATGCAGTAGCGCCGCTCTTATGGTTTGGGATGCAATAAACACCACTTTTATTCCATATCTGTTCAATAATATAGAGATTCCTGAACAGCGGAAAAAGATTCAGGCTACCTCATCTTCGCTGATTCTGCTGGTTGCAGCGGCAACGTTCTCCCTAACGCTTTTTGCGCCAGAAATCATCTGGCTGCTTGCGCCCGAAGAATATCAGGCCGCCGTTTATATTATGCCTCCTGTTGCATCCGGCATATTTTTTATTGCAATATCGAATATGCACTCAAATATTCTTGTGTATTACAAAAAAACAAAATATATTGCATTTTCCACAGTTTCTGCTGCCTTCGCAAATATACTTTTGAATTTTCTATGTATTCCACTATGGGGCTATATGGCCGCAGCTTATACCACCTTGTTTTCTTATATAATTGCGGCTGGAATGCAAGTTGTAATCATTTTACAGTTGCAACGAAAAACCAACCAAAATACGAATCCTATCTATAACACAAAAGCAATTCTATATATTAGTGTAATAACTATTATTTGTTGCCTTCTGTGTATACCCTTATACGGCTGCAACCTGTTTCGTTATATACTTTTTACAGTTTTAGCCGGATTCTTTCTTCCAAAAGTTATTTCCTTTCTAAAGACGAGAACACTCTCAAATTAGTATTTGCATTTTAGAAAGATATTTATTCCCCGTAAAACACCACAGGGAGCGCCACTCAGCGCTCCCTGTTTTTCACACTCTTTTCATTTCCGCCGTCCCATCTATAACAAGTAAAAGTTCTTTTTCTCCCGCTTTTTCTTTCAAGAAAAAGCGGGCCACCGGAGGCAAAGCTGCTCACCCCACAAACACGACCTCAAACCCATCAAACCCCGCCAAAAAATTCCTCACCACGCGTTTTGCGTTCTCCCTGGCGGCATCATAAATCCCCTCTGCTTCCACCTTTGCCAGCCCATCCTGCTCGATCTCCTCAATCAGCACCTGATACTGTGCAAAATCAATGGGGTTCAAAAGGTTATTGCTCTCTGTACACTCCACGCTGTCCCAGATCACATAATTATCCAGCACTGCCGCCGCTGGCAGCGCGATATAAATCTTCCCGCTCTGGTTATCGACTGTCGGCGCGATCTCCGTCAATTCAAACCCCACCTTCACCACGCCGCTGCAAGTAAAGTGGATAGTATTGGTCGTCCCCGGTATGGGGATATCATCCAGCAGGAACCGCGTATGGTCGACGGACTTCTCCACCGTATACTCCCCCATATACACCGCAAGCTGACCGATCTCCTTTAGCTTCGCCGATACCTCGTCCACAGTCACCACGCGCTTTTCCACTTCGCCGGGCAGCCGCAGGTCCCCCGGTGCGGGGCCGGCCTCCACAGCGTCCCCGTGCATTGACCGATACCAGAACACCCCATATCCTGCGCCGAATCCCATCCCGAACACCACAGCGACAGCCAGCAGCCCCCGCAATGCCCTGCCGACCCGGCTCCAGAACCCCGCCGCCCTCACAGCCACGCGGTGATGAGTACGCCCGCATAAAACAGCAGCGCCAGCCCCGCCGATGCCACCGCCACAATCACCAGAACTTTGAAAATCTTCTTCATTCGCCTTTCCACCCCCTTTTTCTACATTATAAGCTATGGGCAGGCGCTTGTCAATCACGCTGCCGGGCTGCCGCCCGGACCTGCCCAGAGGCCCTGCCTCTGGACTCCGCCAAA
>CANCXY010000045.1 GCA_947381875.1 uncultured Clostridia bacterium
TCCGCGAATACGGTCGAGGAAAAATGCAGACTGCGCCCGGTGAGGAGATTCTATCCCTGTTTTGCCGTTTCATCCTGCTCATCTAAATTAAAGGTAACAGTCCAATTCCCCTTCACGGTTTTACCGCCGGTCGCGAAGTAGCCTTTTAAGCCCCAGCCGTCGATTTCTTCGGGGCTTATATCGAAAATATGTTCCTCATAATCCATGCCGTCGTTGCCTTTGAAAGACACATAAGACTCTGAAACAGGTTCTTCGGCATCAGGATGGAAAAGGTTTAGGTGTTCATTATCCCAGAAATCATTTGTTTCATGCCGCAGTTGGATATGCAGGCCGTCATCCAGAAACCCTATCGCGCTGATTGTGTACGCATCCACGGCAGGGATCTCACTGCCGCCAGGCACAAGTACGCGCGCTATGTGTTTTTCCTGAAGGACCGCACACTGAGCCGGGGAGGAAACCCCGTCAACAAAACTCCATGATTCGCCCTCTACATAATTCCATATATTGGCCTGTACCTCTACAGTCTTAGGTTCGATGGGCAGCGCCTGCCAGTCAGGCGTGAGATCCACCGATGTGAAGCCCTGATCCACAAGCATCTCGTCAATAGAAAGGGTAAAGCGCCTGCTGCCGTCGGAATCGCTTTGCTCAGGAAGGTCCTTTTCATCCATGGTAAAGAGCACGCGCCAAGCATCGTTTTGAGGATCATATCCCAAAAATTCATAGCGCCAGCCCGCGAAAGGGCTATCAGGATTGTTCATCTGGAAAGAGTAGATATTCTTTTTCATTACGCCGCTGTCCCCGTCATTCTGCACCAGAAAATAGACGTGCACCCAACCGTCCTTCACCGTTGCGGATTCCACCGTCAGCGTCAGCCCCTGATCGGTGCAGCTTTGCCCAACAGGCACAAGCGAGGCGGCAAGCGTGGGGTTGAGCTGGCGGAAAAATGCCTCGATACTTTCCGCGTTGGCCGTGATGGTGAGCGCGCACGCCAGTACGGCGGCAGCGGCCACGGCAGCCCAGCGGCGCGGGGCAATGCGGTGGCGCTCCGGCTGTGTCAATCGCGCCTTAATGTGCGCCTTTGCTTCGGGCGAAAGGGAAATATGCTCCATTGCGCGTCTATAGTGCGGGTTCATAGTCTGTCAGCTCCTTTTTCAGAAGGACGCGGGCGCGCTGCATCCGCGTCTGTACGTTGGTGAGCGAAAGCGACAGGATGTCCGCAATCTCGCTCTGCGTGTAGCCCTCATAGTAGTACAGATGGATAGGGGCGCGGTATTTCGCGGGCAGCGCCAGTACCGCTTCCAGCACGGCGCGGTCGGTAGAATCCGGCACGTCGGCGGCCTCCTCTAAGGGAGCGAAGCGTCGGTAGGAGAGGAAACGGAAGCGGTTCCGGCACGCGTTGGCGGTGGCGGAAAGCAGCCAGGCTTTTTCCCTTCCCCGCGCCAGCACCACATCCCCCTGCGCAAGGCGGCAGAATACTGTTTGGCAGATGTCCTCCGCGTCGGCGGCATGGCGCGTACAGCTGTAGGCAAAGCGGTATACATCATCCCCATACTGTGCGAACAGTTGTTCGATCTCCTCAGCAGTCACAGGCGGACACATCCTTTCCCGAATCGGGAGCGTCCAGGCCGCAGAGATATTTTCCATGGATTTCCCCGCCCGCAGAGCGGGGAAATCCATGGAAACCCTTTGCTTTGGCCGCTCCCCTGAATTTTGAGGCCCTCGACTATATAAACCCTAAGGACGGCGGATTATCACAAAAGATAAAGGATATTTTTCCATCCCCAAAAAACCGGCGCCCTCCGCCCATGTGGGAGGAAGGCGCCGGTTCAACGCAAGCTCTTTATTTATATAGACGGGAGGATCAGCCCTCATTCGATCCGCTGGCGGGCTGCGGTTTCGATTCCTCTAACGTAAGCTGCACGGTGACGACGCGCGACCCGCGCACAAGCTGGATAGAGATCGTGTCGCCCACCGCATGTTCCGTCATCACGTTGGTGATGTCGGCGGAAGTATCAATCACGGTATCGTCGATGGAGATAAAGCGGTCGCCGGGCTGCAGGCCCGCGGCCTCTGCCGCGCTGCCCTCGTTGACGCTCTGGACATATACGCCAAGCTGGTTTACACGGTACTGGTAGGCGGTCTGCGCGTCCTCAATGGAGACAACTATCACGCCCATGGCCGGGCGGCCGGAGACAAAACCGTTCTGCATCAGCTCCTGGGCGATCTGCGCCGCCGTGTTGACGGGGATTGCGAAGCCCAGGCCCTCGGCTTTTTCATCCGAAGATTTCGCGTTGACAATGCCCACCAGTTCGCCGCGCGCGTTGAACAGGCCGCCGCCGGAGTTGCCCGGGCTGATGGCCGCGTTTGTCTGAAGGACGTGCATCACGGTGTTTCCCACGCTGATACTGCGGTCCAGGCCGGAGATAATGCCGTCCGTCACGCTGCCGCCGAAGTTGCCCAGCGGGTTGCCGACAGCCATAACGTAATCGCCCACACTCAGTGCGTCGGAATCGCCAATCGCGGCGGGGGTGAGGCCAGTGGCGTCAATCTTGATAACGGCGATATCGGTGCGGCTGTCAGTGCCAATGACCGTAGCCGCGTGTTCGCTGCCGTCCTGTAAACGCACCGTCACCTGGGAAGCGCCCGATACAACATGGTTATTGGTGATGATATAGCCGTCCTCGGTGAGGATTACGCCGCTGCCCGCGCCGCTCTGGACGTACTCGCCGAAGAAGAAGTTGTTCGTCACAACGCTCTCCGTCGTCACCTCCACGACGCTCGGCTGCACTTTGGCCGCGATTTCGGTGGTGGTCATCGCGCCGGTGGCGGAGGCGGGGGCGGGGGAAGTGGTGCCGGTGCCGCCCTGCTGGGACGTGCCGGACGAGGAGGGAAGGTTGAGTGTGGGGCCGCTCTTGTTGGAAACATTGGCGTCCTGGAATGCCAGGTAGAAGCCGCCGTACCCGGCCCCGAAGCAGCACGCGACAAGCAGCACGCTTGCGATGACGCGGCCCAGCCAGCCGCCTTTCTTTTTGACGGGCACCGCGTACTGTTCCTGCGGTTCATATGTGCTGCGCTGCGCCGTCTGGTTGTTGTTCTGGTAGAGTTCGGAATAATCGTATTCCCAGTTGTTGTTCATAATCGACGCCTCCTATTTAAGATGAAAGGTACGCGTTTGCGCGCCCCTGTTTGATTTGTTGCCTTTATTATAAGCATCGACTGTGACAAAAATATCATATGGCTGTGAAAAAAAGGTGAAATAGGCATGTCCAGAGCGGAACGCACAGAAATATCTTTGTACCTGTGCGCTCCCCCCAAAAAGGCCAGGCGCAAAAATGCCATTTTTGCGCCATGATGGGATTCCAAAGGGGGCTTGCCCCCTTTGGCGGAGTCCAGAGGCGGAGCCTCTGGCAGGATTCCAAAGGGCGGCGCCCTTTGGCAGGTCCGGGCAGCGCCCGGCGGGGCAGGTGCCTCAATCCGCCATTTCGGCGAATACCACTTTATCCTCCACATGGATGACGGTGTTCGGTCCCGCCAATTCCAGTGTGCCGTTGGCGCGCTGTACGCCGAAGGTGAGCATTCCGGCGCGCGGCGGGCGCGCTTCCGTCAGCGGATGGTTCCACAGATCGCGCGGGGCGCGCACGGCGGAAAAATTGGCCGTTGAGGAGCCGAACACCACGCACTGGGTCTCGGAATCCTCCTCCTGCAAAATGCCCGCCAGCATGCCCTGGGCCGTCAGGTTGGTGCCGCATACGATGCGCAGGCCAAAGCGCTCCGCGTATACCTCTTTGTGCGAGGGGTCATCTACGCGCGCGATCACATGGGGGATCTGGAAAATGTCCCGTGCAATCTGCGCGGCCATCAGGTTGATGTTGTCGTCCGGCGTTACGGCGGCGAAAGCGTCGCATGCCTCGATGCCCGCGCTGCGCAATACGTCTGTGTCGATGGGAACGCCCGTCAGTGTCATGCCCGTGAAGGGTGGGTCCATCTCCTGCAAAAGAGTGATGTTGGCCGCGTCCGCGTCCAGCACCGATACGTCGTGCCCCAGCCGCTGCAATACGCCCGCCAGCCTGCGCCCCACGCGCCCGCAGCCTACAATCAGGATATTCATATATGTACGCCTCCTGTTTTTTACACGTTTCCTCTATTATAGAGCCTTTTCCCGTTCCCTTCAAGAGGCTGCGTACAGCGTTTTTTCGCTGTGCCGTTTTATGTGGCCTGCCCACTTCTGCTGAACTGGGAATTGTGTATATCCTCGTCTTCAGCGGGGAGACAGGCGGAATTGATTTCCGCGGCTTCCTTGCACCTTTTCCTTGACACACCTCGAAAAATGGCGTATACTGTCTTATAACAGGTTTTTCAAAAACCTATCATGAGATTTTACAAACCAAATCCGAGGTGTTCCATGAACTGTAAAATTGTATCCGATTCCTCCGCCAATCTGCTGGAACTAAAAAACGCGCCTTTTTTTAGTGTCCCTTTACATATCCTCGTTGACGGGCAGGATTTCACCGACGGCGCAAACCTTGACCTTGACGCCATGCAGAACGCGCTTTCCGCCGCCAAAGGCGCTTCGTCATCCTCGTGCCCCAACGTGTACGACTGGACAGAAGCCTTCGGCGGGGCCGGGGCGGTATTCTGCGTCACCATCACCAGCGCGCTTTCCGGCTCCTATGCTTCGGCCTGCGCGGCAAAAGAGATGTATGAAAAAGAGAACCCCGGACGCGTGGTCTATGTGCTGGACTCGCTCTCCACCGGCCCGGAAATGGTGCTGCTGATCGAAAAGCTGCAAAGCCTGATCGCGTCCGGGATGGACCCGACGGAGATTTACCGGCAAGTCCTTGCGTACCGGGAGCGCACGCATCTTTTCTTCTCCCTGTCATCGCTGGACAACTTAGCGAAAAACGGGCGCGTCAGCCCGCTGATTGCCAAAGGGATGGGGCTGATGGGCATCCGCCTGGTGGGGAAGGCCAACGAGAAGGGCATTTTGCAGCCGGTGAACACGGTGCGCGGGGATAAGGGGGCTGTCGCGCGGCTTATCTGGCACATGAAAAAAGCCCGCTACGAGGGCGGGCGTGTCGTGATCGCTCATAACAGGAACGCCCCTGGCGCGGCGGCGCTGAAAAGTGCTATTGAGGAGGCGTTTGGGGGTTTCAATGGCTTCATCCATGAGACGCGGGGGCTGTGCAGCTACTACGCGGAGCCGCAGTCGTTGATGCTGGGGTTTGAGACATAAACAATAGCCAATCCCCTTTTACATAGTCAGAATGCCGGGACGTTGTTTGCCGCACGCTCCCGGCGTTTTTGTATGCCCTGCACGTCCATCACATGGAACAGGATGGGTTTCCAAAGGGGCTGCGCCCCTTTGGCGGGAATCCAGAGGGCGGCGCCCTCTGGCAGGTCCGGGCAGCGCCCGGCGGAGCCCAGAGGCAGCGCCTCTGGGCAGGTGCGGGCGGCAGCCTGCCATCAGTCGGCCTTGCCTAACCGCGTTTTTTCTGTTACAATGGGGGAGCAGACAACCTACCTTCTATTCTGAAAGGGGACAGGAACTATGAAACCCGATATTGAAATTGCGCAGGGGACGCCGCTCTCCCCCATCGCCGATATCGCCGCGGCGCTGGGCTTATCTTCGGACGATGTGATCCCATACGGAAAGTATAAAGCAAAGGTGAATCACCGACTTGTAAAGAAAATGGCCGGAAAGGCCGGCGGGAAGGTGATCCTTGTCACGGCCATCAGCCCCACGCCCGCGGGAGAGGGGAAAACGACGACAAGCGTCGGGCTGGCGGACGCCCTGCACGCGATGGGCAAAAATGTAGTGCTGGCACTGCGCGAGCCAAGTTTGGGGCCGGTGTTCGGCATCAAAGGCGGTGCGGCGGGCGGCGGGTACGCACAGGTCGTGCCGATGGAGGACATCAACCTGCACTTCACGGGCGATCTGCACGCGATCGGCGCGGCAAACAACCTGCTGGCCGCTATGGTCGACAACCACATTTTCCAGGGCAACGCGCTGGGGTTGGACCCGCGCCGCATCACCTGGAAACGCTGTGTCGATATGAACGACCGTCAGCTCCGCTATCTCACCGACGGCCTGGGCGGCAAGGCGAACGGCACGCCGCGCGAGGACGGGTTTGACATCACCGTGGCAAGCGAGGTGATGGCCGTGTTCTGCCTCGCCTCCGACCTCGCCGATTTGAAAGCGCGTCTGGCGCGTATCGTGGTGGGTTATACCTATGCGGGCACGCCCGTCACAGCGGGACAAATCGGCGCGGCGGGCGCTATGGCCGCGCTGCTGAAAGACGCGTTCGACCCCAACCTTGTCCAGACGCTGGAACACACGCCCGCGCTGATCCACGGCGGGCCGTTCGCCAATATCGCGCATGGCTGCAACAGTGTGATCGCCACGCGCCTGGCGCAGAAGTTAGGCGATTACGTTGTGACGGAAGCGGGCTTCGGCGCGGACCTCGGCGCGGAAAAGTTCCTGGATATCAAATGCCGGCTTGCGGGGCTTGCGCCCTCGGCGGCGGTCATCGTCGCGACAGTGCGCGCGCTCAAGCATCACGGCGGGTGCCCGAAAGAAGAATTGGGCGTTCCGAACCTGACCTATTTGGAAAAGGGCAGCGCCAACCTTCTGCGCCATATCGCGAACCTGCGCAACGGCTTTGGCCTGCCGGTGTGCGTCGCCATCAACGCCTTCCCCACCGACAGCGCCGAGGAACAGAACTTCTTGCGCATGCTGTGCAAAAAGCTGAATGTGCCCTGCGTCGTCAGCGAGGTGTTCGCGAAGGGCGGCGAGGGCGGCAAGGCGCTGGCGGAAGCGGTGCTGGGCGTGCTGGACGAACGTCCCATCCAGCACCCGTATGCAATCGACGCGCCGCTGGATGAAAAAATCCTGGCGGTGGCGCGGAAAATCTACGGCGCGAAAGATGTCGCGTGGACAGCCGCCGCGAAAAAGCAGTTGGGCGAGCTGGCGGCGAACGGGTTTGATCGCCTGCCGGTCTGTATCGCGAAAACGCAGTACAGCTTTTCCGACGACGCAGCGCTGCTGGCCGCACCAGAGGGGTTCACTATGACAGTGCGCGAGCTGCGGTTATCAGCGGGCGCGGGCTTTGTGGTGGCCGTGATGGGCAATATCATGACAATGCCCGGCCTGCCCAAAAAGCCCGCCGCCGAGGGTATTGATGTAGATGAGAACGGCGTGATTAGTGGGCTGTTCTGAAACGGGTATCAGGATGAGAAGAAAGGGGCTGCTGCGCAGGAAAGACCTTGTGCAGCAGCCTCTTTTGCTAATGATATACGGCGAAAGCAGCTTCAAAACCACTCGATAAATGCGAAACTGTACTTTTATAATCTTTGTATTTCTTTTAACGCCTTTTGAATATCTTTATAAACCAACGGCTGCATACTGTCATCATATATACCTATATCCGTCTTATGCAGGGCGCAAAGGATATCGTCCTTCAATTCCGGCTTATATTTGGCAACAAGCGGCAGCAGTTTGATACATTGTCTCGCTGTAATGGGTTTGGTATCTATTATGTGTTCTAAATATTTATCAATGATTTCGTCGATTTTATAATCTTTATCCCATTTTGCATTATAGGCAAGCAGGGTTAGCCCTCTGGTTCGGATATAGGAGTTGTCGCTGTCAAGCATATCGCTCAGCCTGTCCATATACGGATAAACGCTGTCTGCCGCTTCACTTTCTTTTATCAGTTCCTGTAACGCTTTATAGGCGGCAGTATTATTTTTATCGAATAATGATTCAAATTTCTTTTCTATATTTAGCGGCATAGTGTTCTCCTGTTCCAATACAGATTTTTCTCTTTTTTATCCCTTCAAATTTTTATTTACTGCCCCAGCCATTTCCCAAAATCGGAAGTGAATTGAGCAGATTCTTTAGACCTCTTTATATAGCAGCCAGAAACAAGGGCATGACCTCGGCTGCATATTTTCGTCTCTGTCACAGGGATCCTCTATGCACTCTTTTACCTTTATTGTGAAACCAAGCCGCGTATATAAACGAATATTCGCCATATCTGTGGTGTCAACACCAATAGATACCCTTTGATATCCCAAATCCTTTATGTGTTCCATCACATGACAGATCAACTTTGTCCCGAATCCCTGACCACGGAAATCTGCTCTCACTCTAAATGCACAAAGATATGCGGTTCTTTTGCCATCTGCAAAATCTTTGTCCTCAAGGTCATAGAAAACATACAGCTCTCCAACCAGTTCTCCATTATCGTCGAGCGCCCAAAATTCGGCATTCCCTCCTTTTATATTGTCGCAAAAGAATTTTGCATTAGAAGAAGCAGTATGAATGCTCTCATATCCCCACAATTCCAACAGCTCATGCTCTGCTGCTTTTCTAATCTTCATGGGCTTTATCCTCCCATTTAATCCTCTCGTTTTATTTTATAGAGCGCCCTGTTTCTTTAATTCCATAACACTATATATCCCCAAAATGATATACACCGGCACAATCATATACAATGTTACATCGGCATACCCGCTTATGCTTGAAAAGCAGTACGGAAGCGCACAAACATTGATAAGAAAATGAATTATGACAGGCAGCCACAGATTGTTTGTTCTCTTGTAAATCATCCCAAAAAACACACCCATGCCTATTGTCCAGATGACCTTGCTTACTATAGTAGACAAAGGCTGTCCCAGCATACCGAATATATGTCCCACGCCAAAAATCACGGATGACAACACAACCGCAGTCAAAGTACTGTTTTTACTTTTTGCAAACACCTTTTCAATAAGGTTCAACAGCAGGCCGCGCACATACAATTCTTCGACGATTGCAACACCGATATAATATATCACGCCCTCCACAAGCACTTTTGCAAAAGACGGCTGGCGGTCAAAAGGCGATAGCCCTACATAAAACGCAATAAATCCCATCCCCGCAACCGCCGCCCCAATGAACCCATATTTTTTGAGGCCGTCCGCCAATCCTGCTTTTCTGAACCCCAATTCCCATTCCGGGCACAGCTTTCTTAAAAACAGAAAAGCCGCTATTCCTATCATGATGAAATTTATCATCAACGTAAAATAGACAGGCTCTATATCCGCGACCTGGATATTGACAAAAAACGCACTTGGGATACCTGTTATATCCATAAATGCAATTCCTATAGTCAAAATTGCCATATAAGCAAGCTGCCGTCTGTTCATATCATCACCACTAAAAAATACAGATTTATTCCTGCTAAAAATATCCAACAATACGCCGTCTCCCCGCCGCTCACATCAGCGGCGAGAACAGGCGCAGGGCGGTTTGAAGCAACCAGCGGAAGAACGGGAGCTTGCGCACGTCCTCAAATGTCACCTCGCGGCTCTCGGCGATGGCAGCGCGCACGTCGTCGCGCACGTCGCGCACGATGCGTCCACCATAGAAAGCACAGCAGTTTTCAAAATGCAGGTACAGGCTGCGGTAATCCATATTTGCGCTGCCCACAATAGCCTCTTTGTCGTCGCTGACATACATCTTTGCGTGGATAAAGCCGGGGGTATACTCGAAAATGCGCACGCCCGCCTCCAACAGGCGCGGATAATAACTGCGCGTCACCGCGTATACATACCATTTATCCGGGATGCCCGGCGTAATGATGCGCACATCCACGCCGCTTTTCGCCGCCAGGCACAGCGCGCTGATCATCTCGTTATCTATGATGAGATACGGCGTGACGATATAGACATAGCGCTCGGCGCGGCGCAGTACATTCAGGTAGGCGTTTTCCGATATCGTCTCGCGGTCCAGCGGGGAATCGCAGTAGGGCTGCACATAGCCGTCCGCCTCATAGCGCGTCCGGGGCAGGTAGTCGGCGTAATGCGTGCGCGTGCCGGAGACGAAATCCCACATTTTCAGGAACGTCACCGTCAGCGAATAGACGCCGGGGCCTTTGAGCATCAGCCCTGTATCTTTCCATACGCCGAAGCGCTCCTTGCGGTTCACATACTCATCCGCGAAATTCAGGCCGCCGGTAAAGCCTGTTTCCCCGTCAATGACAGCAATCTTGCGGTGGTCGCGGTGGTTGAGCATTTTGTAATCCGATATATGCAGGGAAAAGCGGACGGGGTTGAACACCAGGCACTTGATGCCCGCGGCGCGCAGGGTATCGTCGTAGTTGTTCGGGAGGGTGAACATGGAACCGAACCCGTCATAGAGCAGGCGCACATCCAGCCCCTCGGCGGCTTTCTGTTTGAGGACCTCCAGCGTCTCCCCCCACATGGACCCTTCCTCAATGATAAAATATTCCATATAGATTGACCTTTTCGCGGCGCGTATCTCCTTCAAAAAGCGCGCAAAGAAATCCTGGCCCAGGGGGAAATACTCGCTTTGTGTGTCCGTATACAGGGGCGCGGCCGCATAGGCGGAAAGGTAGTCCACACTGCGGCGGAAGGTGGGGTCGGCGGTGAGAAGCGCGTCCATCACGTCGCTGTCGGGGCGCATGGCGGCGCTGGCCTCTAACTCGATATCCGCAAATTTTTCGGTGTTCTTGCGCGTGGCGAACTGGCTGCCCCACCACAGATAAAACAGCGCGCCCGTGATGGGCAGGAATATCACGATCAGCATCCACATGATGCGGTAGGCCGGGTTGACATCATCATGTTCAATCACCGCCACAATAACCAGCGTACTCACCAGCGTCAGCACCGTATACGCCACCGTGCCCACGCGGCTGAACTCAACGATCAGCGCGATAAAAAAGCATATCTGGGCTAAGATCAAAACCGCAAACAAAAACGTTTTCGATAAAACAAACCGCAAAACCCGTTTCATAATCACTTTTCCTCCCGCCTTACAAAAATGTAAGGTCTCCGGCAAAAAAATATATCCTGTCCTCATATTCCCCGCCCAGGATAGGATTCCAAAGGGGCTGCGCCCCTTTGGCGGAAGTCCAGAGGGCGGCGCCCTCTGGTGGGCACTTCCTCCCAATCCCCCTGTACCGGCGGCGCGGCATATGTGCCAACAGTAACGCTCTCTACCGTGACAGCCTCCTTGCTGGCCGCGATGGCGTCTACCACGTCCATCCCCGCGTACACCTGGCCGAACACGGTGTCCAGGTTGTCCAGTTCGGGCGCGCCGCCTACGGCGGTATAGCCGTCCGCCACGGACTGGCGCACGCCCGCTTCCGTGAGGGCCTGCGCGGCCTTTTTGGTGACGGAATCCTGCGGGACGGCCACAATGTAGAACTGGCTGCGGTTCCCCTCATCCTGCACACAGGCCATAGCGACCGCGCCCGTGAAGTGGTGCAGGCTGTCGGAAAGCTCTACCGGGTAGGGCGTGCCGCCCCAGATAGTAGAGCCGCCGGTGCCCGTGCCGGTGGCGTCGCCGGTCTGGATGAGGTAATCGGCCACGACGCGGTGGAACGGCAGGCCGTTATAGTAGCCCTGGGCGGCGAGGCCGGTAAAATTTTCTACAGCCATCGGGGCCGCGTCGGGATATAATACAAACGAGATATCGCCAAGCGAGGTGGTGAGCGTGGCGATCATGGCCCCTTCGGCGGGGGGCTGGAGCTGCGCTTCGGCCTGCGGCTGTGTCTCATTGCGCGTGCCGCCGCTCTCCGTGGAGGCAGCAGACGAGGGCGATTTTTCGCAGGCGGCGAACAGCACAGCACACCAGAGAAGCGCACACAGCAGCGCGGCAGCTCGTCTCATGACAGAACACTCCTTGTCCGGAAAAGATTTTCCAAGAGCGCCCACTCTACAGAGATATTTTCCCTGTGTCCCCCCGTTTTGCGGGCGGGAATACACGCAAAAGCCCTTTTTCCGGGGCGCGCCGGATTTCATCCTATTGTACACCATTTTACGGGAAAAATCACCATGTAATTTTGAACATTTGCATATTTTTTGCGCGGGACTCGTTTTGAATTACAGGGATCCTTTTCCTGTATTCCCCCTTCCGCGGGCGGGGGACCCTCAAAACGCCCCTCTTTGCAGGCGGGGAAACGCGCCAAAACCCTTTGCCCGCGCTTCCCTGACATTTTTGGCAAATAAAATTCTATTTTCCCTCTTGACGGGAAGGGGCGTTTTGAGTACAATAGTAACATGGACTTGAGAGGGGGCGACGGCCAATGCGGGAAGAACTGGATCTGCCGGAGGATTATACGCCGGATATCCTGACGCTTACCGACGAGGACGGCAAGGAGTTCAGTTTTGAAGTGCTGGACGCCGCCGACTGGAACGACGCGCACTACCTTGCGGTCGTGCCCTATGCCGAGGATTCCAAAGAGCGACTGGAAGAAGACGCCGAGCTTATCCTCATGCGCGTGGGCGATGAGGAAGGCGAGGAATACCTGGATGTGGTCGATGACGACGATGAGCTTGCCGCTGTGAGCGAAATGTTCGCGAACCGTTTGCAGGAATTGTATGACATTGACCTTGACTGATTTAGCCGACAGCCTGCCCTGTGCGATTTGATGCGCCATATATTTAATCCTACTAACCATCAAAGGGGAGCCCGTTGTCCTTGTGAGGGGATCGCAGACCTCCCGCCCGGTTTCGGCCGCAAGCGGAAGAAGGGAGCGTGAAACTCCGGCAGGGCACCCACCTGCCAAATCGGTAGGTTTTGGTGTGGCGCAGACGGCAGGGCAGGTTTGTTTACAAAAACGCGCGGCGGCTCTCCCGGCCCGCCGTGTTTTTTTGCATTTTCACAGCTTTGTGTAATCCCTGAAAATATCCCCGCGAGCCAGGCGCTTCCGGCAGGGCGGCTCTCCGGGCACGCGGGCAGGAAAAGGAAGGAACAGAATATGACAAAGATCACCATTGTTTCCGGTTTTTTGGGCGCAGGCAAAACGACGCTCATCAAAAAGCTGATCCCCACCGCCTATAAGGGTGAAAAGCTGGTGCTGATTGAGAACGAGTTCGGCGAAATCGGCATTGACGGCGGGTTTTTGAAGGAGGCGGGCATTCAGATCACCGAGATGAACTCCGGGTGCATCTGCTGCAGCCTGGTGGGGGATTTCGGCGCGGCGATGGAAAAAGTGCTGGCCGAATACGCGCCGGACCGCATCCTCATTGAGCCGTCGGGCGTGGGCAAGCTCTCCGACGTGATCCGCGCGGTGCAGCGGCTGGAAGCGCCGGTGGAGCTTGCCGGGTTCGTCACCGTGGCTGACGCGACCAAGTGCCGCATCTATATGAAGAATTTCGGCGAGTTTTACAACAACCAGATCGAACACGCCAGCGCGATCATCCTGAGCCGCACGGCGGGCATGCCGCAGGAGAAATTGGACGCCGCTGTCGCGCTGCTGCGCGGGCACAATGAGAAAGCGCCTATCGTCACAACGCCGTGGGAGGCGTTGTCGGGCGAACAGCTTCTTGACGCGATGGAGCAGAAAAACAGCCTGATGGCCGAGCTGACCGCTTTGGCCGAGGAGGCGCAGGAACACGATCACGAGCATGAACACTGCCACTGCCACGACCATGAACATGAAGGGCACGAGCATCACAACGAGCATGAGGAGCATGAACATCACCACCACGAACAGGAAGAACCCGAACACCACCACGACCACGAGCATGAAGGGCACGAACATCACCATCATCACAACCACGAGGGCCACCACCACGCCGACGAGGTGTTCACGAGCTGGGGGCTGGAATCGCCGAAGAAGTACACAAAGGAAGAAATCGAATCCTGCCTGACGGCGCTGGATACGGGCAAATATGGCGGCGTACTGCGCGCAAAGGGCATTGTCCCCTGTGCGGACGGGACGTGGATCCATTTTGACTATGTGCCGGAGGAACACGACGTGCGCACAGGCGGTGCGGACTACACCGGGCGCCTGTGCGTAATCGGCGCGAAGCTGAATGAAAGCGGCCTGTCCGCCCTGTTCGCGGGGGAGGCGCAGGCATGAGCGTCCCTGTCTATCTGTTCACAGGCTTTTTAGACGCGGGCAAAACGACGTTTATACAGGAGACGTTAGAGGACCCAGGCTTCAACACCGGGGAAAAGACGCTGGTACTGTTGTGTGAGGAAGGGGAAAAGGAATTTGAGCCGGAAAAGTTCCCCAACAACAACGTGCGTTTTATGACGGTGGAGGATCAATCGCAGTTGACCGAGGGCTTTTTGCGGAGCTGCCGCAAACAGTATCCGATGGACTGTGTGATGATCGAATACAACGGCATGTGGCCGCTGACGGCGCTGTATGACGCGATGCCCAAAGACTGGCAGATTTATCAGATCATCGCGATTGCGGATTCCACCACTTTCCCCTCGTATCTGAACAATATGCGCCAGCTCACGGTCGACAAGCTCCAGGACCCGGAAATGGTAATCTTCAACCGCTGCACCGACAGCACCGACAAGGCGCTCCTGCACCGCGCGGTGCGCATGGTGAACCGGCGCGCGCAAATGGCCTTTGAGCGCACAGACGGCAGTGTAGATGATGATGTTATCATAGACGAGCTGCCATTTGATTTGAACGCTCCCATCATCGACATTGCGGACGAAGATTACGGCGTATGGTATTTGGACGCGATGGACAATCCGAGGAAGTACAAGGGGAAAACCATCCGTTTCAAAGCCTATGTATGCCAGACAGACCGCGTACCAAAAGGCTGTTTTGTGCCGGGCCGGTTCGGCATGACCTGCTGCGCGGCGGATATCTCGTTCTGCGGCGTCATCTGCGCCGATAAGAACGCCGCGTCCTATCCGCACCGAAGCTGGGTAAATGTGACGGCCAAAGTGGATGTAAAGAAACACGCCATTTATCGCGGCGAGGGGCCGTGGCTCACAGCCATAGAGGTAGTCCCGGCCGGGCCGCCCGCGGACGAGCTTGTCTATTTCCTGCGCTGATTCCTCCCCGCTTTTTCTTGGAAGAAAAAGCTTGGCAAAAAGAACAACAATGGAACAGCCCGTCCGGCGCTGTGTGTTGCTGAATCTCTCAGCGTTGGCCTCCCGCTTTTTCTTGGGGGAAAAAGCTTGGCAAAAAGAACAACAATGGAACAGCCCGTCCGGCGCTGTGTGTTGCTGAATCTCTCAGCGTTGGCCTCCCGCTTTTTCTTGGGGGAAAAAGCTTGGCAAAAAGAACAACAATGGAACAGCCCGTCCGGCGCTGTGTGCCGCTGAATCTCTCGGCGTTGGCCGGGCTTGGGTATGTCTCGCTGTTTTTTCTTGCATGATAAAGCGGGGCAGAAAGGACTTTCAGAGGGGGTGCGGTATGCCGCTGATTATTCCGCAGGCGCTGCCTGCGTACCAGGCGCTGGAGGAAGAAAACGTGTTTGTGATGCACGGGGCGCGGGCACAGGCACAGGATATCCGCCCCCTGCGCATTCTGCTTGTGAACCTGATGCCCACCAAGATTGCCACCGAGACACAGATCGCCCGGATGCTGGCAAACAGCCCGCTACAGGTAGAACTTTCGCTGCTGCATATGGGCACGCACGAAAGCACGCATGTTTCGGGCGCGCATTTGGAAGCGTTTTACAAGACGTTCGCGCAGATTCAGGACGAGTGTTTTGACGGTATGATCGTAACCGGCGCGCCCGTGGAGCTGATGCCATTTGAGGAAGTGGATTACTGGCCGGAACTGTGCGCCGTATTCGCGTACAGCAACACGCATGTGTACAGCACGCTGCATATCTGCTGGGGCGCGCAGGCGGCACTGTATTATCATTATGGTATCCCAAAGCGGCGGCTGCCGAAAAAGCTCTCCGGCATCTTTGCGCACACCGTCACACGCCCGAAAAACCCGCTGGTGCGCGGGTTCGACGAAGAATTTTACGCGCCGCACTCGCGCAATACCGAGGTATGCCGCGAGGCAGTGGCCACATGCGGCGCTTTGCGCGTGCTGGCCGAGAGCGAGGAAGCGGGCCTGCACCTGCTGGCAACCGATTCCGGCCGCCGCATCTTTGTATTTGGCCATATGGAATATGACCGCGACACTCTGCGGCTGGAATATGAACGCGACCTCGCCAAGGGGATCCATCCAGACATCCCTAAGCACTATTTCCAGCATGACGACCCCACTGCGCCCGTGCGTTTCTGCTGGCGCAGCCACGCGAACCTGTTGTTTTCCAACTGGCTCAATTACTATGTGTACCAGTCCACGCCGTATGATTTGGCCGACTTGGGCGGGAGCGCCTTGGATGCGCTGCCTTTAGGCGCTGGGTAAATTTTTTCGCGGATACAAACTGTAGAATAGAACAAAAGGGACTGCTGCGTAAGTCCGGGTGAGGACGGCAGCAGTCCCTTTTATGTTAGGGGAATAAAAATCATTTGTTCGACGTTGTGGTTGCCTGCTCCACAATTTGTTCTATCGGCATATCCCACCCGCGTCACAGCCCCCGGACGGACGCCCCAAAGGGCATCAGCGCCAGTTTTGCGATTTTGAAGCATTGCAGGCCAAACGGGATGCCAATGACCGTCACACAAAGCAGCAGGCCGTTTACCGCCGCCGCAAGGGCGAGCGGGACGCCGCTGACCGCCAGCCACAGGATATTGGCTAACAGCGACACCGCGCCGCCCCCGTACTCGATCTCCTTCCCAAACGGGAAAAACGCAAGCGACGCAAATTTGAAACACTGCATACCAATCGGAACCCCGACGACTGTGATACACCAAAGAAGCCCGGCGAGCGTCCAGGAAAGCCCCTGCCAGAAGCCCCCGAACACAAACCAGAGAATATTTCCAAGACAGCCCATAAATCTCATACTCCTTTTATACCGGCACTCGAAACGGCGGCACGGCTCCGCCCCGCCGGGCCAGCGCACCCACGCACAGTTCCACCATGATGGGTTTCCAAAGGGGGCTTGCCCCCTTTGGCGGAGTCCAGAGGCAGCG
>CANCXY010000046.1 GCA_947381875.1 uncultured Clostridia bacterium
GTTGCGGGGGCGCTGTTTGGTTTCCCCGGGGGGGGGGCCGCGGGGGGGGGCGCCCCCCCCCCCCCCCCCCCCCAGGTCCGGGCAGCGCCCGGCAGAAAATAGCCGCTTGCTTTTGACGCGCAAATGCGGTACACTGAAAGCAGCGATATAACAGAAGGGGAGGCATAGAATGAACGGCACAAATGAGATCCTTGTCATTGGCGGCGGCGCGTCCGGGTTGGCGGCGGCGCTGGCGGCAGCGCAGGCGGGCGGGCGTGTGACCGTGCTGGAACGGCTCGACCGCATAGGGAAAAAACTGCTTGCGACGGGCAACGGGCGGTGCAACATCACCAACAAGAACGCAGCGCCGGAGCATTACCGCACATGGGACGCCGAACAGCTTGCGGCTATGATGGACAAGCTCCCTTCCCCCCAGGAAGTGCTGACCTTTTTTGAGGGCTTGGGTTTGCTGTGCAGCGAGGAGGACGAGGGGCGTGTCTACCCTTATTGCCGTCAGGCGTCTATGGTGATAGATGTACTGCGCGCGGCGCTGTCCAACGCGGGGGTGCAGGTGGAGTGTGACGCAAAGGTGCGCCGCGTTACGCTTAAGGGGGAGACCTTTACCGTATCTGTTGAGGATGGGCGACGGCTCCGGGCAGACCACCTGATTTTGGCGGCGGGCGGGCAGGCCGCGCCGCAGTTGGGGACGGACGGCTCCGCTTTTACATTGGCGAAAGCGCTGGGGCATACGGTCCAGACGCCCTATCCGTGCCTTGTGCCTCTGCGCTGCAAGAATTTCCCCTCTGGCCTCAAAGGGCTGCGCATAAATGGGGAACTGTCGCTGTGGGAGGGAAGCGCGTGCGTAAAGCGTGAACGCGGCGAGGTACAGATTACAGAATACGGGTTTTCCGGCATCCCCGCAATGCAGCTTTCGGGGTTCCTTGTGCCCGGCGCGCCGTGGATGTGGGCGGAAATGGATTTCTTTCCCGATATGAGGGAAAAAGAACTGTATGCGCTGCTGGCAAAACGGCGCGGCGTGCCGCTGTTCGGGACGCTCGAAACGCTGCTGCTCGGCCTGATTAGCAAAAAAGCTGGGTATGCGGTACTTAAACGGAGCAGCCTGTCACCGCTTTCCCGGCCATCCAGCACCGTTACTGATACACAGCTTGCAGCACTGGTAAAAGAACTCAAAGGCTGGCACTTTGCTGTGTCGGGAGCGCTGCCGTGGGCGCAGGCGCAGACGACGGGCGGAGGCGTGCCGCTAAAGGAAGTGGATGCCGGGACCTGTGCATCGTGCAGATGCCCAGGGCTTTACCTCACCGGGGAACTGCTGGACGCGGCAGGGGAGTGTGGCGGCTATAATCTGCAATGGGCCTGGTCGACCGGGCTGGCTGCCGGGCGCGCGGCGGCGTTAGGAGGATAAAAAGGGGGCAAAATGACCTGGGCAGGGAAGGTGCCATAGCTTTTCTGCCGGTTTGCCGGAATGCTACCTGGCTGCCTGCTTCTCTCCGCCGAGATGGCTGGCAAATAGATGGGCCATTTCCTTAGGAGTATTCTGGAAGCCGCTCTGCACCCAACAGTCAAGCAGGCCATATAACCCATAGGCATAGAAGCTGCTGGCATAATATTTGGGGGTATAAGGCGGTTTGCTTTCCACTATGGATTTTTGAAAGCTGTGGAGAAGGATGCTTTCCTGGCCTTGCCGGTACAGCAAGGCCAGCTCTTTCTGGATAGAAAGAAGGAACTGGAAGAAAGGCAGGGCGTTATACGGGTCGTAGTGGTCCACATCCCTTACGGAATGTTCTGCGGCCCATTGCTCCCATTGACGGACGAGATAAAAAGACAGCAGCTCCTGTTTGGAATCGCAATGACGGAAATAGGTCGACCGCCCCACGCCCGCCAAAGCCGTGATTTCGTGAACGGCAATTTTTTCGAGAGGACGGGTCTCCATCAACTGGAACAGGGCCGATGCCATACATTCTTTCAAAAATGCAGTTTTGCCTGCTGACCCCTTCATAGAGAAAACCTTCTTTGAAATGATACTGTTACCTGTCAATCGTATCATTTTCCCCGCTGAACGTTGACAGGATGGCAAAGGAAACGTATACTCGATATAATAAGTTTATCATTTTTTGCAGAAGAAGCAAGGGACAGGGGAGAAAAGGGGGAATCTTCTTCCCAGGACAGGCCCGCTTGCTTTCCCGTATGCAAAAAGAACGAAAAGGGGGACTCTCTATGAACAAGATATTCCGTCGTATCCTCACCATCCTTCCAGCAGTCGCGCTCCAGGTGGTCTGGCTTTATATCCTGCTGACCTGGCTTTCGCCGTGGGCAAGTCTCATTGGCCTTATCCTGTCTATCCTGTCGCTGCTCTTTGTCCTGTATATCATCACCAAACAGGACGAGGGAACCTATAAAATTTTATGGCTTCTGGTGATCCTGACTTTCCCGTTGCCCGGCGCTGTTCTGTACTTGTTCTTCGGCAATAAACGCACGACGAAGCCGCTGTGCAAAAAGTTAGAATCTGTCCGCTATCTTCCTGACTGGCCGGATCAGACGGAGCAGGTCTTCCGAGAGCTGGAACAGAAAGACTGCCGGATGGCCGATACGTTCCGCTATATCCACAATATGACCGGTTGTCCAGCTTATTTCAACCGCGACGCAAAGTATTATCCTTTAGGGGATACGCTGTTCCCCGCGATGCTGGACGCGATGAAACAGGCGGAAAAATATATTTTTGCAGAATATTTCATCATAGAACCCGGCTATATGTGGGATTCTATGGTGGAGATCATGGCGGAAAAAGCGGCCAAAGGCGTGGATGTTCGCGTCATGTATGACGATCTGGGGAGCATCGCGACATATTCCAGGAAAAATGTTCGGGATTTGCGGAAAAAGGGCATCCGCTGTATCCCATTTAATCCACTGCGCGCTATTAAAGGGACGCTGAATTATCGGGATCACCGAAAAATGTTGATCGTCGACGGGGTTGTGGCCTTTAGCGGCGGCGTCAATTTAGCCGACGAATATATCAATCATGTGGAGAAGCATGGGCACTGGAAGGATATAGGCTTCCGCCTCACCGGGGAAGCTGTGCAGGGCTATACCAAAATGTTTGTCGAATTCTGGAACGCCTTTTCCGGCGATACGATCCCCGTGATGCTTTTAGGCCGCCCAAAACCCGCGGCGGATACGAAAGCGGAGGACGGCATTATCCTGAGCTATTACGATTCGCCTTTGCGCTCCAGTGCAGCCAGCAATGAACTGTATATCGAACTGCTCTCCCAGGCCACAGATTACGCCTGGTTCTTCACGCCCTACCTCATGCCGGGTGAGGCCCTGTTGGAGGCGATGGTGCGGGCGGCGCAGCGCGGGATAGATGTGCGAATCATTATGCCGGGCGTGCCGGATAAAAAAATCGTGTTCAGGATGTCGAACAGCTTCTATTCCGTATTATTAGAGGCGGGGGTAAAAATTTATGAATATACGCCCGGATTTATCCACGCCAAAGGCTGTGTAATAGACGATAAAGTCGGGACAGTAGGAACAGTCAATTTGGACTATCGAAGCCTGTTCCTCCACTTTGAAAACAATTCTCTGTTTTATCGCGCTTCGATTCTGGAAGATGTAAAGGCCGATTTCCTGGCAACCCAGGGAAAATGCCGGGAAATGAAGTTAGGCGAAAATGTAAAGGTTGGTTTCTGGCATTGGATGGTAGACGGTGTTTTGAGGATTTTCGCGCCGTTGTGCTGACAATAAAAAAGTTCGAGCCTTACATTCAGGGCGGTTTTCTGCTTATATCGGAAAAAAGCCGCCCTGCTCACGGCAGGGGGAGATCAAGAGATATATCCTCAACGGCCTTTTGATAGAACACCATCCGCCATACAATGGTTTCCGGCGGCTCAAAGTACAGGGAAGAACATGCCGACCGGGTTTGGGTGGTTGCGCCGTTAGATAGCATGATAGTTGTCGGCCCATCCGCGCCGCCAATGATGATGCCCACCGAGTTTGCCGCCGATGGCCCCGTCATGCAGGGCTGTTTGAGCCGGGTACGGTCCCCCTCGCCGCAGTCCCGCACTGTCAGCGATTGCCGGGGCAGGTCAGGCTCTGTAAAATAGGACATAGCAGTGTAGTGCGTGGGGTACTCCCACTGCTGTTTATCCTGAAACAGGTTGGCGTCCGTCTCCTGTGCCTCGTATTCAACTATATGGAGGATATGGGCATCCCCGGTGACAGGATGGATAAAGGGCACGCTGTCACCCGACCCGGACACGGTAAAACGGGGGCCGGCAATACGGACCGGGCACTGTTCCAAAGACAGGGAAACGTTTTTTACCACGGGTTTGGTTTTGGTGGCCCAGGGGAAGGATTCCCGCCAGAACATCCACACCCGATCGGGAGCAAGGCCGTAGTGTTCCATCATCCATAGGGTTTCCTGATCCTGCTGGCTGAGATTGCCCCGTTCACTTTCCGGGCGGCAGGACAACGGTATCCATCCCAAACCGTTTCCACTTGTGCGGCGCAGTTCCCGACCGTTTACTGTCAGTTTGGGCGTAAAGTTCAGATTCATGGGATGTTCGGCGTCCCGCTGCTGCTCATCCTCCGGGGTGAGGGTTCGGAGTACTTCTCCATGAGGACACCATTTCTCTAAAAAAGATTGGAAATCGGTGGGGTTAATTTCCATGCACAGATCCATCACAAGCCCTTTTCCGCAGACATATGCCGCCGGGATATGCCATATCCTTCCACTCCACGAAAAAGTTTTATGGATGGGGATTTCTTTCCCAGGCTTGTCACGGCCCGCATGGTGAAAGCTGAAGCCGCCCTCAAAGTAGACCTTCCATTCCGGGCGTTCCGGCGGTTCCTGTGTTTCTGGCGGATTGGGCATAAGTTCATAATACTCTTTTGGATAGAGGATTTTGCTGTAGTCAAAGCCGGACTGCACTTCCTGAATATAACCATAGGGATCATCCATAGGCGACAGTCCCAGTGCTTCCTGTAATGTGTTCCAGACAGCCTGCTGTTCAGGGCGGGGCGGGTATGTTTCCAGGAACGCTTCAAACTCGCCCCGGTTCCATATCCATGACTGTTCCGCCGCGTCCAGTCCGCAGGCGAGGAGGAGACGGAGGAAATCTTCAAAACTCCGGGCCAGAGGATGAACATATTCCCCAGGCAGATTGGAAGGGTTGACTGCAAACACCGTCTCCCCAAACCCTTTCACAAAGCAGCAATGTATCCCATCTACCCCCGCCCAACCGATGATTTCCGCGTCTTTTGGGGTACAAAAATAGCCGCTCTGGCCGCTTCTTTGCGCTAAACTGAGCTGAGAAAAATCTATGTTTAATTTCTTGAATTTTTCATATAATGTCATAAAATGTTCCTCCTATAATCGTTCGATAGTAAGGGATATTGATAAGTCACTGCCAAACCGTTTTCAGTCATTCCTGCATTTTTCTGTATCTTCTATTGTAACATTTCAAGTGTAAAATGTAAACAGAAACTTTTCAATAAAGAGTCGTGATTTACTTGAAGAAGCCCTTTTTGTTGTGAGGCTTTTATACGCCCATTCTATCAACGAAAGGCTTCCCAACCCTGTCAAAAAGCAAAAACATCGCCTTTCTCCCCCTTTTCAAAGGGGACAAGGGCGATGTTATTTCTCGAAAATGGAAGAATTTGGAACCGTTTACATCAGAAAATAGCCGAATCAAGAGGGAAAAATTTCCGAAATCCGTCGATTTCCGTCTATTTTCTTCGAAACTGTGCGGGACTGCCAAAAACCCTGTATACTTTCTGGCACAGACCAGAAGGAGGGGATTGGATGAAAAATCCACGAAAGGAGTTTGTGCGGCTTGGCTCGTCGCCCAATCGCATTGGATATTGGGATTTTCAGGCAGCAACATCCATCGTATTGAAGGACGGCTCCGCGCTAACAGCCATGACGAAAGAAATATATGAACCAACTGCGGCGAAAAGAAATGTGGAATGGGGCTGTGTAGAGGCGTCCATGCGCAAGACGCTTGTGTCGATCTGGCAAAACGGCAACAGGCCGCTGCTGCAAAAGATTATGCAGCGTACACTTCCCGAACCGCCTACCGTTGGGGATTTCCTGGGCGCGTTTGCGCTGTATCTGGAAAGCGATGAACCGGGAAAGGAAAACGCTCCCATGTTGGAGGAAACGCGCTCCGGCGTATCATAATGGGAGCGGAAAGGAAAGACGCGGAAAAGCACGGGGATTTTCGTGCAAAACGTGGTATGCCAATCAGGCATATCCAGATATTGAATATAGGTATTTGCAATTCCTGTTATAAAATGATATAAATAAATTGGAAATACGTTCAATCATGTTCTGCGGACTTTCGCGGCGGGGATGCCCTCAAAGGCGTAGTATCATAAGATCAGGTCAAAAAGCCCATAAGGGCTGGAAACCGCTGAAAAACAACAGGGAGGATGGAAAAATGAAAAAACTTGGGTTTGGCCTAATGCGCATGCCGACACAGGACCCCACAGATCAGGCAAATGTGGATATTGCGCAGGTGGAAAAGATGGTCGATCTTTTCATGGAAAAGGGCTTTACTTATTTTGACACAGCCTGGATGTACAACGGTTTCGCCAGCGAGTCGGTGGCGAAAAAGGTGTTGGTGGACCGCTACCCGCGCGACAGCTTCACACTGGCAACAAAGCTGCACGCCGGTTTTTTCAATTCGATGGAAGACCGGGACAAGGTATTCTACAGCCAGCTTGAAAAAACGGGCGCAGGATATTTTGACTACTACCTGCTGCACGGTATAGAGCGCTCCATGCTGCCCAAGTATGAGGGCTTCGACTGCTTTAACTGGCTTCTCGAAAAGAAAGCGCAGGGGCTTGTAAAGCATGCGGGCTTCTCCTTCCATGATTCAGCCGAACTGCTGGATGAGCTTCTGACAAAGCATCCCCAGATGGAATTTGTACAGCTTCAGATCAATTATCTGGATTGGGAGAGCGAATGGGTGCAGTCCCGCGCCTGCTATGAGGTCGCGGTGAAGCACGGCAAGCCAGTTATTGTGATGGAGCCTGTCAAAGGGGGGACGCTTGCGCACGTGCCGCAGCAGGCGGAACAGTTGTTCAAAGCCCATGCCTCGGCTATGTCGGTGCCGAGCTGGGCGATTCGTTTTGCCGCCTCGCTGCCCGGCGTGATGATGGTCCTGTCCGGGATGTCCAGCCTTGAACAAATGCAGGATAACCTCAGCTATATGGAGCATTTTACGTCGCTGACTGAGGAGGAGAAAAACCTTTGCTTTGAGGCGGCAAAGATCATCAATGGGCAGATCGCCATTCCCTGCACCGGCTGTTCCTACTGCACCGGGGGCTGCCCGATGAAAATCGCCATCCCGCAATATTTCAGCCTGTATAATGAGGATATGCGCGAGCATTTAGAGGAAAAAGGCTGGACGGTCAACTTTTCCAACTATGATATCTTAGCGGGCGAATTTGGCAAAGCCAGCGCGTGTATCGGCTGCGGCCAGTGCGAGGAAGTATGCCCGCAGCATCTGCCGATCATACAGAATCTGAAAGAGGTCGCGGCGCATTTTGAGCATTGAGCATATCCTAACAAAATGAAGTCATGGCAGATAGAGAGCGCCGGCGCGTTCGGAGGCAGAAATGCCCCGGATGCGCCGGTGTTTTCCGCGGTTTAGGCGGCTGTATACGTCAGTCGTAGAGGACAATACCCCGCAATGCCGCTAAGAAGCCGACGGCGCTGTGCCCGCGCCGAACAGTCCTGCCAACCCGCGCGAAAGGTTCTCGCCCCAACTTTTGATCGTGTCGGACGCGCTTTGCAGCGATTCTACCGCCCGGTTCATGTTTGCGACGGCCTCGTTCAATATCTCCATATCCACCTTGTCCAATTTGTTTGCCAGGGATTGCAGCGTCTCATTGACCGCTTCCATATCCAGCCTGGCAAGCTGGTCGATGATGGGGGAGAAGTCGATGCCCTCTAAATCCTTGGAAATCTGCTGGATGCCGCGCGAGATGCCGCCCATGCAAAAGAGTATCCCGACCAGCATTACCGCCAGCAGCCCGGCGACGATGCGCGTCCAGAGCAGGGTGCTGCGCAGGATTTTGTTGGAGCGGCGTACTTCCTCAAGCAGTTCATTTTCTTCCATAGCCAGTACCTCCGTTTTCTATTCCTCCGTTTTGTGCGTCTGTTCTCCATCATAGCACGGAAATGCGCCAGCGTCTACAGGATTTGCCCGAAAATTGTCACAGGTTCTATAAAAAATCTGTGAACAGGGCGCGGTGTAGAAAGGGAGTGCCTACGTCGCGGGGCTATTGCCGTGTATTTCCCCGCCCGTAGGGCGGGGAAATACACAAAAACTCCCGCTTTGGACACTTCCGTGCAGAAATTCCGCTTGACAGGATGGAAGAATTTCTATATAATAAAGTAAAATATTAGATAATCTTGCATTTGCATAAAGGAGGTCCGTTATGGAACGGGAAACAGTGAGGGAATATGTGAACGAATACGGCAAATTGCGTGATACGCAGTTTGCCGTCTATGAAGTATACGCGCGAAAGCGTGGCTTAACGGCTAAGGAACTGTTTGTGCTGGATATCATCTGGTTTTCGCCGGATGGGTGCCTGCAATCGGAGATCAGCGAACGGCTGTCGGCCACCAGGCAGACCGTCAGCGCGATCGTGAAAAAGTTCTGGCGGCTGGGGTATGTATCGCTGACGGAATCGAAAGAGGACCGCCGCAATAAAATCATCCAGTTTACGGAGGCGGGGCACAGCTACGCCGAAAAGATCATCCCGCCCGCTGCCGAAGCCGATGTCGATGCTATGGCGGGCCTGCGGGATGAGGACGCGGCGGAGCTGGTGCGTCTGACAGCGCTGTTTTCACAGCAAATGAAAGAAAAATTCAGGAAAATCACGGAGGGTAAAAATGCTCGTTCGTCCGATTGAAGTCAAAAGTATTTTATCAAAGTCCAACCTGCCGGTGGGGGATTATTCGGTCAATCCCTATGTAGGATGCACCCACGCCTGCCGGTACTGCTATGCTTCCTTTATGAAGCGGTTCACCGGGCACCAGGAGACATGGGGCGAATTTCTGGATGTGAAATACTGGCCGGAGATCAAAAATCCGCAAAAATATGCGGGAAAGGAATTGTTTATCGGTTCTGTCACGGACCCATACAACCCGCAGGAGGAAACCTATGAGCGCACAAGGGCGCTGCTGACACAGTTACAGGGAAGCGGCGCGAAAATCAGCATTGCGACGAAATCGGCTTTGATTCTCCGAGACCTGGAGCTTATCAGGTCTATCCCCGGCGCCCGTGTGTCCTGGTCGATCAATACGCTGGACGAGGGGTTCAAAAACGATATGGATAAGGCGGCACCCATTGAACAACGGCTGGCGGCAATGGAGGCGTTTTATAAAGCGGGCGTCCGCACTGCCTGTTTTATCTCGCCCATCTTCCCCGGCATTACCGATGTAAAAGCCATTGTGGAGCGGGTAAAAGGACAGTGTCATTATATCTGGCTGGAAAACCTCAACCTGCGCGGCAGCTACAAAACGGTTATCATGGAGTATATCCGAGAGAAGTATCCCAAACAGCTCCCACTGTATCAGGAGATTTACAACCGGAACGACCGCCGCTTCTGGCAGATGCTGGATGCGGAAATGCAGTCGTTGGCCGCCGGGCTTGGCCTTGACTATGTAACGAATGATGACAGCATGGAGCGCCCCTTTGACGCCCCGCCTGTAATCGTAAACTATTTCTACCACAGCGAAATCAAAAAGTCTGCCCGGAAAGCGGGAAAGGTCGGCTGAACCCCGCAGCGGGAGATGGGCTTTGTGAGGATTTCCCTGCCTGCAACCGAAAGTTGCGCGATAGTTGGTGGCCGCAACCGTGCCCAATGGGGTATGATGGGTGCAGTGAAGGGAGGTGACAGTTGTGGATACAATGTCAAAGATAGTGCTGGTGTTTGGTACGGGCGGCCTTGCAATGTTCCTGTATATGGCGGCCCTCATCATCCGGGCGCTGAGAATCTATATCCGAAAAAAGAGGAGGTAACAGCTGTGCATATACTATCACTTGGAGGAATTATAGGGCTTATCCTGTGTATCGGTATTTTTGCGCTGATCATTTATTTGGTGATCCTCGTCATCAAGGCACTGCGCAAATATATCAAAAGTGAACCGGCCCGGAAGGAAGTGCGCGCTGTCCGTATGTCTCTTTCGGAGAAACTGCGGGAGAACCGGACGCGCTGCAAAATGTCGCAGGAATTTGTAGCCGAGGCCGTCGGCGTCACCAGGCAGGCGGTCAGCAAATGGGAGACGGGACAGTCGGACCCTTCCACTGCGAACCTGATTGCCCTGTCGAAACTGTATGGCATATCGGCGGAGGAGCTTTTGAAGGGGCTGTAAACTTGTATATTGTGCTGTCGCGCGGGGAAACGTTCTCTGTGCGGCAACTCTTTGTTTTTCCATGGAGTTCATCAAACAGAAGAAACGGATTTCTGTAATTTACGCTAAGAAATATAAATTATCACAGCTTATTGAAATCGAGGGACAAATATGGTAAAATGGTAATCAATGATGGATATATCCAGAGGGGAAATTGTTTTGAACAGGTGATGAAATATGGCAATATTGATGTGTAAAAATTCACCAGTATACAATATAGATACCGAAGAAATATATAATAAAAATTTACTCCCAGGCTATATGATAGTTCATGGAGCAAATAAATACACATTCAAAGCGTGGCTCAAATTAAGATACAGCAGCAACACAAATACAATAGCACGTCAACTGAAAGGGATCGCTTTTGGACAGGGAAACAGGGTATCCATAAACAAAGATACCTTCGCATTAAGTTTGTCTGATAGTTACTGGTTAAAAGACAGGGATGACACAATAAAATTTGAGGCAGTCAGCCCATATTATCAGGAATTTTGGAAAGGAAAAGGAGAATACACCGCTGGGATATCCATACCAACGTTATATGTTGGCGGATATTTAAGAAAAGAATGGGTAAACGGTAATACCCTTATCAAATATGGGGAGGAAACGAGAATAGAGGAAAGCTGTGTACAGTTATGCCATTTATGTGCCATACCGGCAAATAACATAGTAAAGATAAAAGGCGGGATGGCATTTGAGAATTTTACAAGCCCAGACGTAATGTTAGAGCAGGCAGATGAATCTGGAAGATTAGACCCGGATGATTTTGATGAAAATACAATAGAGAGATTATTTGGATTAGCGGGAATAAGGATGTTAATAATAGATGCGATTACAGGGAATGGGGATAGGCACGCGGGCAATTTTGGTTGGCTAAGGGACACGAATACAGGCGCATATATAAGCATGGCACCCCTATATGACTTTGACCACGCATTAGATAGCAAATCGCAATCCGACAGATTGATAACAGATACGATTAAAGTAGTTAAGGAAAAACAGGAATATATAAAAGAAGCGCTTAAAATCTCCCATATAACAATAAATTCAAATATAGACAGCATATTCACCCTTAGAGCAAAAACAATATGCAGCCAGCTTGAAATATAAAAAATCGAGACCATATAGATGTAAACAGAAACTATATATAGGGGGCTGCCGCACGGAAATTTTTCTCTGTGCGGCAGCCCTCTTGTTTATAACTTGATTTATACATTGGAATCATGCACTCATGTGGCGGCGGATAAAAAACAAGTCAAATGCTGTTGTATATACAGGCTTTTATAAAGGAAACCGTTCCCGCCGCATTCCCGGTTCTACCGCCTGTCCCATTCTCATATGATGAACCAAACGAAAGGCAGGGGATGCGCTACGGACGCTTTTTACCATGCGGCGGCACAGCTGCCGGACGCGCTCGCACAGCCGCTTTGCGCCATACAGGGCGAGGTTGCCCGGTATGCCGCCGAAATTTGTCTGCGCTCCGGGCGTCCTATTGTTTTGAGTACGCCGGGCGGCGCATATTTTGTTCGGCGGAATGGGACGGCGGTAAAGCGGGAGCCGCCGGACCCGATAGCCGTCAGTCATACAATGCTGCAAAACTGTTTTCAGGCCCTGTGCGGCTATTCCATACATAGCTTTGCAGGTCCAATCTCCGACGGCTTTATCCCACTGTCCGGCGGCCACCGCGCCGGGATCTGCGGTACCGCCTACACCGACAGCGACGGCGTGTTTACCATAAAAAATATCACCTCTATCCATCTGCGCATTGCGCGCGTCAAAGCGCTGGTCCCCGACCCGCGCCTGGCCCCGCTCCTGCGCGCGGAGAGTGTCGGCCTCATCCTTGCGGGTGCGCCGGGCAGCGGAAAAACAACTTTGCTGCGCATGGCCGCCGAGGAGCTTTCCCGCGCGGGCAGGCATGTGGCCGTGGTGGACGAGCGGTGCGAGATCGCGCCTGCCGGTCAGTCTGGATTCTATGAAAGGATGCCGCTGCACTGCGACGTACTCTCCGCCTATCCCAAAGCCGTCGGTATGCAGCACGCATTACGCGCGCTTTCGCCGGACGTGCTGCTCTGCGACGAGGTGGGCGCGCTGGCCGAGATCGACTCAATCGCGCAGGCGGCGAACGCGGGCGTCGGCCTTGTCGTCACGATCCACGCGCGGGACAAGGAGACGCTGTGCCGCCGCCCGCAGTACGCGGCACTGATGCGGACGGGCGCATTTACAAAGGTAGCCATTTTAGCCGGGCGCAGAGCGCCGGGGACGATCGCGGAGGTGTACCATGTGGAAACTGCTGTGTAAAGCGCTGGGCGCGCTGCTGATCCTGTACGCGGGCGGGATGCTTGGCTGGCGCAGGGGCGGGGCCGCCATGCGCCGCGTGCAGGTGCTGGCGGATATGTGCGCCTTTTTGGAAGCCTTGCAAAGCGAGCTGCATTTCCGCTGCGGGCGGACAGAGGAGCTTTTGGCCTGCGCCCAGCAGGCGGCGCGCCTGACCGCCCTCCCGCTCTATTTTACGGACCTGCACGCCGGGTGCGGTTTGCAGACGGAGTTGGACGGCGCGCTCTGCCGCACCGAACGGGAGATCGCCAGCGTGACAAAGCATGAGGAACGCGCCCTTTTGCGCGGGGCGCTGGAAGATTTAGGCGGCTGCCCGGCAAAAGAGGAAGAACAGCGCCTTGCATGGGCGTGCGAACGTCTGAAAAAGGTCCTCGCGGACGCACGCGGTGCGGCGGCGCAGCAATGCAGGCTGTACAGGACCATCGGCCTTTCCCTGGGCGGCGCTGCGGCGCTGCTGCTGCTGTAAGATGGTAGAAAAAGCCTCCAAAGGAGCGAAAAGGAATTATGAATATTGATTTTGTTTTCAAAATTGCCGCCATTGGCATCATTGTCGCGGTACTCAACCAGCTTCTGATCCGTTCCGGCCGCGAGGAACAGGCGATGATGACGACACTGGCGGGGCTGATCGTGGTGCTGATGATGATCATCGGGCAGATCAACGTCCTGTTCGATACCATCAAGGATCTGTTTGAGCTGTGAGACGCGATGGAAATATACAAACTCCTCGGCCTGTGCCTGTGCGCGCTGATCGTTTTGTGTGTGCTGAAAGAGTACAGCCCCGCCTATTGGCCCGCGGCGGCGATCGCGTGCGGCGCGGTCGTGCTGTTCTACACGCTGCGGCTGCTGGGGCCGGTGCTGGATTTTGTGCGGCAGCTTTCCGGCCTGGCGCAGGCGGAATATGTGGGCGTTGTATGCAAGGCCGCTGCCATTGCCCTCCTGGCACAGGGCGTGCAGGATTCCTGCGCGCAGGCCGGTCAGACGGTGCTGGCGGGCCATGTGGAGCTGGCAGGCAAGGCGGCGGTGCTGCTGGCCGCGCTGCCGCTGCTGCGCATGCTGGCAGACACACTGCTCGCGCTTTTGCAATAAAAGCCGCCTGCCTGACGACCCTGCTGCTGCTCTGTTTCTTGTTTCCGCCCCAGGCATGGGCGGAGAAATACACGGGAATGATTTCGGCGGAGGAAGGAACAGGAGAGATAGGCACAGACGGCGGCTCCTCTGAGAGCCAGCCGGTGGAACTTCCCCCGGAATGGGAGCAGACGGCAAATGACGCGCCCATGACAGCCGAAACATTCCGCGCAATGACGCTTTCCGATTGGATCGGGCGCTTTGGCGCGCTGGTGCGGGAAAACATGCGCGCGCCTGTCCGCCTCTGTGGAAAACTGTGCGCGCTTTTGATGCTTGCCGCCGTAGTGCAGGGCTTCTGCGCGGGGCGTGTGTCGGCGGAGCTTGGCGCGCTGGTGGAGGCGGTGTCAGCTTTGGCGGTTTTTGCGGTGTGCGCCGCGCCGCTGCTCGGCCTCACGGACGCTTTGCGGCAGGCAGTGGAGACGAGCCGGACCTATATCCTGTCCTTTGTCCCGGTGTTCGCCTCGGTGCTGACAGCCTGCGGGCAGCCCGGCAGTGCAACGCTGTACAGCAGCCTGTTCCTGGGCATCTGTACGGTGATGGCAGATGTGCTCTGCCGCGTGGGCGTGCCCATCGCACGCATGCTGCTTGCGATGCACGCGGCGGGCACGTTTTCGGGCACGCCTGCGCTTTCCCAGGCGTGCGGCTCCCTGTGCAAATGGATCAACTGGCTGATGAGCTTTTTCGCGATGGTATTCGGCGCGCTGATGAGCTTGCAAAGCATTTTTGCGCAAAGCGCCGATACCCTGGCCCTGCGCACCGGGAAATTCCTTGTTTCCAGCAGTGTGCCCGTGGTGGGCGGCGCAATCTCCGACGCGATGGGCAGTGTGCTTGCCAGTATGCGGCTTGCGAAGGGGACAGTCGGATTCGCGGCAATCGCTGTCGTTATGTCCGCGTTCCTGCCGCTGATTGTTTTGTGCGCCATATATCATCTGGTTTTATCGCTGGGCAATTTTGCAGCGTGCGCCGTCGGCAGCACGAAAAACGCGGCGCTGCTCACGGGGCTTGCGGACTGCGTGAAGCTGTACATCTCCATGAGCTTTTTCTACAGCCTGCTGCTCACAATGGGCACGCTGGTGATGGTCCTGCTCGGAAATGGGGGGATATGATGGAAACCTTGCGCGCCTGTATTTTTTCCCTGTGCGCCGCGTGCGTCGTGGTGGGGATATTGGAGCGGGTCTCGATGTCCCGCGGGCGGTTTTCAGTCATAAAGCTGGTGGGAACGCTGTATATTTTAGCAACCGTGTTTGTACCGTTCAAAGAAATGGCGGGTTTCCAGTGGACGCCAGAACTCCCCACTATGCCGGGCGCGGTGGAAACGCCCGACACCGCGCGCCTCGTGCTGACGGCGGCGGAACAGGCGCTGGCCACACAGGTGGGGCGGGCGCTTGAGGGCGCGGGCATCCCGTTCCGCGCGGTGGAAGTGGTGTTGGACGAACAGGCGGGGGATGTGGCGCTGCGGCGCGTGACGGTCATCGTCCCGGCGGGGGCGGACACACAGGCCGCGGCGCAGACGGCGGCACAGGCCATCGGCGCGCAGGCACCTGTGGAAGTGCGGGGAGAGGGGACGTAAAAGATGGAAGAAAAACAGGGCCAGACGGCAAAAACATGGGATTGGCGGATCGTGTTCGCCAAAAAGAACCGCTTCCTGCTGATCGGCCTCGCGGGTATCTGCCTAATCGTCCTGGCCGATACCCTGTGGGGCGCCGCCCCTTCCGGCGGGGGGAACGACCCGCCTGTACAGGAGACGGCGGCACAGCCACAGCAGCCTTCCAGCACCGAGCAGGAGTTGGAGGAGCGCCTCGCCGGGATGATCGGGAGCGTGCAGGGCGCGGGCAGGGTGCGCGTGATGGTCACGCTGGAAAACGCGGGCGAAACGGTGTACGCCACCAACGAGAAGTCCGATACGCAGACATCGGGCACGGCGGACCGCCGCACGTCTTATGAAAACGAGCATGTCTTTTTCGAGGCGCAGGAGGGCAGGCAGCCGCTTGTGGAAACGCGTCTGGAACCAGAGGTAAAGGGCGTGGCCGTTGTATGCGAAGGAGGGGATGATGTGACAGTGATCCGGCGCATCACCGATCTTGTCTCGGTCGTGCTGAAGCTGCCGAGCAACCGGGTATGCGTTATAAAAATGACAGATACGGAGGAAGCATCATGAGAAGCGCAAAAAGCAAACGGCAATTCACCTTGTTGGCACTGGTGGCGGCACTCGGCGTGGCGGTCTACCTGAATTGGGAGTACGCGAAAGCGGATACGCCCTTCACAGTTAGCGACGGCGCGGTGCAGGCCAGCGCGACGGTACCCGGTTCCAGCGCGGGCGGGGCCTCCGGCGCGGTGCTGGACGCGCTGCCCACCGATGAGGAAGTAGCGGATAAAAACTACGGCGACGCCCAGCTTGTGAGCGCGGGCGGGCAGAGCGCCGACCAGTATTTTGAGCAGGCGCGCCTCACGCGCTCCAAAACGCGGGACGAGGCGCTTGATACCCTACAGCAGGCATTAAAGAACGCCGCGCTGACGGAGGATGAGAAGGTCGCCGTCACCAAGTCGTTGACAAGCGCAATCAACAGCATCACGATCGAGAGCGATATCGAAAACCTTGTAAAGGCGAAAGGCTTTGCGGATTGCGTCGCTTTCATTGATGGCGAGCGCATCAACCTGACTGTCAAGACGGGCAGCGAAGGGCTGAACAAAAGCGAGGTGGCGCAGCTGCGGGACATCATTTTAGGCAAAGTTTCCACCGAGGCGAAAAATATCAGCATTGTCGAGGTAAAATAAGCATGGGGAATCATTTTGCCTGTTTTTGCGGTTTTCTCCCCGCCGGAGGCGGGGAGAGAAACCAGGGATCCGCAAAAATTTTTGTTAGGGCAAAATAATTTTTTTTTAAAACAAAAAAAAATTGTAAAAT
>CANCXY010000047.1 GCA_947381875.1 uncultured Clostridia bacterium
TGTCCCCGGCGCTGACCTGACCAGCAAGCTGACCCTGCCTGCCAGTGGTTCTGCTGCGGCCACCAATGATGCTTTCCACTTGGGGAGCGCCAGCACCACGCAGGTCAACCCCTCCTTCAGCATCGACCTGGCTGATTTGTCCCTGACCTCTAAAGATGTCAGTAAAACCTTCACCGTTGGAGTGGGCGGTGCAACTCTGACAGTCACTGTTGCAAGTAAAGATGCCAATCTGACTGGGGGCGACCTGGCCGATGCTATCGTTGCCGCCGGTACGGCTGGGAATGATGCTGCCTATGCCGGCACTGGCCTTGCCGCAACCGATAAGGTCGTTGACGTGGGCGGCGCTGTCTTCAAGATGACTGCCGATGGCACCAAGGTCAACTTTGAGTATGTCGCTCAGAAAACTGGCGCTGGTGCTACGGGAACCCTTGACAAGGTGATTGACGACACCAAAGCGACTGCCATTAACAATGCCATCGGCTCGGCTGTCACGGTTACAGCCGCTGCTGCCGATTTTGACAAGACCGGTGCGGTTCATCACAACACCATCAATGTGACCCAGGCTGTAGGCAAGGTGGACGGCGCCCGTGCCGGTATGGATGTTACCCTGACCGCTGACGTTGTCAAGCCCGGCCAGTCCATCACCATTGACGGCAAGACCTTTAACTTTGTGGAGTGGGATGGCAAGGCTGAACTGGGAGAAAATGAGATCGGCATCAATAAGACATACGATCTGACACAGACTGCTGGCCAGAACAAGGCTATTGACGATGCGGTCAACCAGCTCTCCCACAAGGAAACTACCAACTTTGTCGTTGAGGCCAAGAACGCCACCACCATCCACATTGGCCAGAAGGTGGGCAACACCGAAGTCTACGACACCGAGGATAAGCTGAAGGCTGTTGTTTCCGCTAAGGGCCCCAGTACTGAAGCCGGCACCAAGCTGACCGTTACCCCCGACAAGATCGCTTCCGGTGACGCCATCCGCATTGGCGACAAGACCTATACCTTCGGAGATGGCGAGGGGCAGATTGCTCTGGGCGCCAACGGCGCTGACGCCGTTACCAACCTGACGAAGGCCCTGGAGGACGATGGCTTTACCGTCACCGCCAACGGAAATGAACTGGTCATCTCCGCTGCTGCCGGTGAGGAAGCTCCCGCCATCGTTGGCGGCGGTCTGACCCTCCAGATTGGTGACACTGCGGATTCCTTCAACAAGATGACTGTAGCTGTTGCCAACATGAGCGCCAAGGGCCTGGGCTTGGATGGCCTGGAGATCACCAGCGAACCCAAGGCCAGCGACGCCATCGCCAAGATCAAGACCGCCATCAACACCGTCTCCACCCAGCGTGCCAGCATGGGCGCACTCCAGAACCGTCTGGAGCACACCATCAACAACCTGGACGTAGCCGCCGAGAACCTCTCCGCCGCCAACAGCCGCATCCGCGACACCGATATGGCGAAGGAAATGATGAACTACACGAAGATGAACGTCTTGGTGCAGTCCGCACAGGCCATGCTCGCGCAGGCCAACCAGCAGCCGCAGAGCGTGCTCCAGCTGCTGCAATAAGGTTTTCTTGTTACAGATTGGTAATTTTCAAAAAGCACCGCCAGCTTTCGGCTGGGGCTACAGCATGGGGGCCGTCGAAAGACGGCCCCCATGCTGGCTGTATTTTAATAAAACAAAAGGAGAAGCGATATGACGACTGCCCCCTTGCTGTCCATTGGCATCATTTTCAAAAACGAAGAGCGCTGTATCGAGCGTTGTCTGCAATCGCTGGAAGCGCTGCGGCAGGCCATCCCCTGCGAGCTGGTCATGGCCGATACCGGCGCGGAGGACGGCAGCCGCGCAATCGCTGGGAAATACGCGGACGAAGTATTTGATTTCCCCTGGATTGATGATTTTTCCGCCGCGCGCAACGCTGTGATGGATCGGTGTTCTGGCAAATGGTATTTTTCAATCGACTGTGACGAATGGCTGGATGCGGATATTACAGAATTGCTGGCCTTTTTGCAGGGCAAGACAAGGGCTGATGCAGCCTTTGTCATTGTGCGCAATTATGAAACCGCTGAACTGGAAAAAGGGGAGGCTTACAGTGATTTTCGTGCGCTGCGCCTTTTGCGCATGTCCTGTGGCCGACGGTTTTATGGCGCAATTCATGAAAGTTTTGGCTTCCAGGAGACAACAGAACGATTGACACATACCATTTTACACCATGACGGCTATGTTTACACGGATCCGGAGAAAAAGAAGAAAAAGATGCAGCGCAATATGAAGCTGCTGCGCCAAAAGCTGGAAAAAGAGCCGGAGGATTTGCGCACGCTGCTGCAGTGTATGGAGAGCGGCCGGGAAACCCCGGATTTTTTGCAGTATGTTCGGCAGGGCGTGGCGGCAGTACAGAAGCGGAAAGACAACTGGAAAATTTATGGCCCCTGCATTCTGCGCCATGCGGCCGAAGCGGCACGCGCACACGAGCTGCCAGAGCTGGAGGAATGGGATACCTTTGCGGAAAAGCAGTTCCCAGATTCCATTTTTACCAAGGTTGATTTGAATTATGCTGTTTTCTTAGCTGCCCTTGAAAAGAAAGAGTGGGAAAAAGCGATTCGGTATGGAGAAGGATACCGTAAAGGATTGCATATCCTGCGCGCGGATAAGCGGACAAGAGCGTTAGAGGAAGAGTTGGGGCATAGCGCTTTACTGTTTGGCAGTATACCGATGGAGCGGCATGCGCTGGTTGGCCTTGCGGACGCCTATTTGCAGAGCGGGCAGGGAGAAAAGGCGCTGACGCTGTTGTCCGGGTTAGAAGGAGAAAAGCTGGATTCAGAACAGGTGAGGATCACCATGGTAGCCTTTTGCCGGCTCCATGCACAGACGGCGCTGGATATTGCGCCCGCCTTGAGAGGCTTTTATCAGCAAATCAGCCGGGAAATACCAGACAGGCAAAAGCAGAAAGCCCGGCTCGCTACCTTTGATGCAGTGGCGGCGGTACCCTTTACTGCGGTTTATCGAAAGGAAGAGCAGGAGCGGGAGGACTACTGCCGTCCCGCCTATACCGCCTTCCTTGCCCTGGCCGGCAAATGCGAAGCGGGCCGCGCCGCCGCAGTTATGACAGCGGACAGCCCTGAAGAAATATGTGCCATGCTGGCACAAGTGGAGGATTGGCAGGCATTGCCCATTGAAGCCCTTGAACACGCCTTGCAGGCGGGCGTTGAATTCCCGTTGAAAGAAAAACCGCTGGACAGCGAAGTGCTAAGCGGCCTCGCTGCGCGCCTGGCGCATGATGAAAACCCTGCCCGACAGATTGCGCTTGCCCTTCCTGACAAGCAGGAATACACAGGCTGGCAAAGCCTGTATTGGGCGCAGGCGCTGGTGCTGGCGGCACTGCGTACATTTGATTGGAAGCTTGGAAAAGAAGACAAGCCTGCCAGCCTCTTTGCCTGCCCTGAAAAGAAAAAGTGGGAGGAAAAACGTTCCGAGGATACTCCGGAAACCGGCCTTGCCCTCCTCCGGAGCTTTGCACAGGTGGAAGCGGCAATGCTGCCGCTTATATACACCCCGCAGGCTCTCACCGAGGAAAACGCCCCTCTGCTCCCACCTATGCACCGCTGGGGGCTGTACTGCGGGCTGGCATTTGAGGCGCTGGACGGCGGTAACCCGCACGAATACCTTGCCATTCTGCACCGGGGGCTGAAAGCCTGTGCCAGCGCAAAGGATATGGTACAATTTTTACTCGACCGCTTCACAGAGGACGCCCGCCCAAAGGCCTCTTCCGAGCTGCTGGCCCTGGCGGAAAAGGTGCGCGCCATCCTTGCCGCCTATGGCCCGGACAACCCCGCCGCCCGCGCCATCCGAGAAAGCCCAGCCTACAAGCAGGTTGCCTGGATTATTGAGGAGGAGCCAGCGGGACAAATGGTGCAGTAGAACTGCCTGCGCAGAGTCATGTGGAAAATTTACGATTCACTTTCCAAAACAAGCTCCGCGAAATCCCGGAACGTGTACCCTTCCCGGCTCTCGTCGCGAAGCTGTCGGAAAAAGCAGCTTGGAATCTCCCCCTGCTTCCGGTTCTTCGCAATGCAGGGCGTACAGCCCTTATCGTGATTAGTGGGGTGCAGGGGGCAGGCGCGGTCTTTGCAGGTGCAGAATTGGGACATATCCATATGTAAATCCCTCCTGGTATATAGTGGAATCACCCGAAAGTGAGCGAGAACAACGCCGGTTTTCGGCCACGCTGGAAAAATAAGCAGATTTTACAGTGAATCCCCGCCCAACGGGCGGGGATTCACTGACGATTGGGGGATTAAGGTGCGGCCTGCCGTCCTTTACAGCGGATTTTTCCGCATCCAGTCCATCAGCTCGTCCACAGTTGTGAACGCAAGGCCCGTGACTGTATCGGCACAGCCATAGTAGAGCGCGATGCGGCCTGTGGCGGGGTCGGTGAGGGCGGCGCAGGGGAACACGACGTTCGGCACGTCGCCCGCCTGCTCGTAGGGCATCTCCGGGGCCAACAGGTACATACGGGAGCGCAGTTTCACCTTCCACGGCTCGTCGATATCCAGCAGAGCACAGCCCATGCGATAGACGTAGCCGCTGCATGTGCGCAGTACGCCATGATAAATCAACAGCCAGCCCTCGTCCGTCTCAATGGGGCACGGGCCGGGGCCAATCTTCATAGACTGCCAGGCGGAGCGGTCGCCGGGCACGGTGCCCATCACGAAACGATGATGACCCCAGAACTCCAAATCGGGGCTTTGGCTCAAAAAGATATCGCCAAACGGGGTGTGGCCGGTGTCGCTGGGGCGGGAAAGCATCATATAACGGCCATTGATTTTGCGCGGGAACAAAACACCGTTGCGGTTATAGGGCAGGAAAGCATTTTCCATCTGGTGGAACGTCTTAAAATCGGTTGTCCAGCCCACGCCGATGGTTGGGCCGTGGTAGCCGTTGCACCATGTTACATAATAGCGGTCGTCGATCTTCGCCACGCGCGGATCATAGCGGTATTCGCGCGCGGTAATCTCCGGGTCCTCGCCCTCAAACGTGATGGGTGTATGGTTGATTTCCCAGTGCAGGCCGTCGCGGCTGAACCCCGCAAAGATATCCATGCTCACCGAGAGGCTGTCGCAGCGGAACACGCCCGCGTATCCGTCGCCAAACGGTACGACAGCGCTGTTGAAAATGCTGTTTGCGACAGGGATGTCATGCCGCCCGATCACCGGGTTTTCCGTGTAGCGCCAGACCGGATTATTGCTGTTAGCGGGCTTGTCCTGCCAGGGGATGGAGGGCAGGGGGGAACCAAGGATTTTGCTCATGAAAAAACCACCTTTCTTTATTTCCGTGCCGCGAAACGCGGCCGATTTACTGTAGCAGCATATAGATTTGTTTTCCAATCCCCGCCTACGGCGGGGATTGGAAAACACGCCTTTCTGCGGGGAAGCTCGAAAAACGCGCTCCTATGGGAAACTCGCAGATGTGCGCTTCTGCGGGAAACCTGAAAATGCGCGCTCTTGTGGAAAACATACATTCCCGCGCCCATACGCCAGTATGGGCACATATAAAGTTTCCGTCCACCCTTTTCAAAGGGTGGCGGATTCCAAAGGCAGAGCCTTTGGCCGGTCCAGCGGGACGCTGGGCAGGTCCGGGCGGCAGCCCGGCGGCGTTCAGGCGGCCACGGCGACCATGCTGGGATAGATACGGGCGAGGCGGTCGTCGGGAAAGCGCTCATCGAACGCCTCCTGCCAGGCGGATGTGGCGGGGATGCCGGCGCGGCGCTCGCTTTGGCGAAGCACGGCAAAGCCGCTCACGAGGGTGTTTGCAAGCATGAATACGGCCAGTATCCAGGTGAGGGTAATGCCCCACGCTTTGGGCACGTGGCGCTCTATGAACCCGTTCAGGCGCGGGAACAGCTCTTTCACCCAGACGAGCGCCAGCACGCCCCAGAACAGGCAGTATAACAGGTTGATGCGCCCGTTCAGATTGAAGGGATAGTCGGAATAATCCCAACTGACGGTGCCGAACACCTGTTCCTGAAGCCAACTGCAAAAATATTCAAACGCGCCGCCCAGTACCGCGCCGCCTAAGAAGATCCAGCGGTCGCTTTTGGCGACAAAGGGTTTTAATACAACCGTCAAAATCACCGCGCCGCACCCGTACACTAAATTGAACGGCCCCCATACAAGGCCCGTGCGCTGGGAGAGATGTCCGCCCGACGCAATGAAGCAGAACACCGTTTCCAGCACGACGCCCAGGAAACAGCACAGGAAAAATACCCAGAACAGCTTATAGGTGTTTATGCCGTGGGCAAAATGGCCCGGTACGCCTGCAAGGCCGCGGGCGATCAGCTCATTGTGCTTTTTCTCGTAGGCGAGGGCGTCCGACTCCTGCTGATCCAGCCGCGTCAGCTTGTTTTGCAGGCGCTTGCGGCGCAGGGCGTAGTATTCCTGTGTCGTCATTGGCTCATTCCACCACCTTGCCGCCTTTCACGGCTTTCATGCGCAGGTCATGGTTCAGGATGCGTTTGCGGATGCGCAGGGCGTGCGGCGTTACCTCCAACAGCTCATCCGGCTTCAAAAACTCCAGGCTGGCTTCCAGGCTGAACTTCGACACCGGCACCAGACGCAAAGCGTCGTCACTGCCGGATGCGCGGGTGTTGGAAAGATGCTTTGTCTTGCACACATTTACCGTGATGTCCTCGCCCGCCGGGCTGTACCCGACGACCATCCCCTCGTACACTTCCTCGCCTGCCTCAATGATCAGCGTGCCGCGCTGCTGGGCGTTGAACAGGCCGTAGGTGACAGCCGTGCCCGTTTCATAGCTCACAAGGCTGCCCGTACTGCGCGCGGGCAGGTCGCCGCGCCATTCGTCGTAGCCGTCGAAAATCGTATTCATCACACCCTCGCCGTGGGAGTCCGTCAAAAACTCACTGCGGTAGCCGAAAAGCCCGCGTGAGGGGATACGGAACTCAATGCGCATGCGCGTGGAACCAAGTGGAGACATCTGCACAAGCTCGCCCTTGCGGCTGCCCAGCTTCTGCATCACGCTGCCCTGATACTCCACAGGCACGTCGATCACCACATGCTCCATCGGCTCCATCTTTTTGCCGTTTTCCTCATGCACCAGAACTTTGGGCGGCGATACCTGCAATTCGTACCCTTCGCGGCGCATGGTTTCAATCAAAATGGAAAGGTGCATTTCGCCGCGCCCCATCACGCGGAAAGATTCGGTGGTAGTGGAATCCTCCACCTGCAAAGCCACGTCTTTCAGCAGCTCGCGGTGCAGGCGGTCGCGAATCTGACGGCTGGTGACGAACTTTCCGTCGCGCCCCGCAAAGGGGCTGTCGTTCACGGAGAAAGTCATTTCAACGGTGGGGTCGTTGATCTTCAAAAACGGCAGCGGTTCCACCAGCGCGGGGTCACACAGTGTATTGCCGATATTGATGTCGGTGATGCCGCTAAACGCGACAATATCGCCCGCGTCCGCCGATTCAATGGGCGTGCGCCCGTTGGCCTCAAAGCTGTACAGCGCCGTGATGCGCCCCTTTTTGGCAAGGTCCTTGTTGTGCCAGTCGCACAGCGCCACGTCCTGCCCGACGCGGATCTGCCCGCTGCTGATGCGGCCAATGCCGATGCGCCCCACAAAGTCATTGTAGTCGATGGAGGAACACAGCATGGAGAGCGGCGCGCCGGGGTCGCCCTCCGGCGGGGCAACGTAGTCAAGGATGGTGCGGAAGAGCGGCTGAAGGTCGGTCCCCTTTTCGTCGGGGCTGTAGCTGGCGGTGCCCTCGCGGCCTGAGCAGAACACCATCGGGCTGTCAAGCTGTTCGTCCGTCGCGCCCAAATCCATCAGCAGCAGCAGAATTTCGTCGATCACCTCTTTGATGCGCGCGTCCGGGCGGTCGATCTTATTGACGGCGATCACAAGCGAAAGGTTCTGCTGAAGCGCTTTTTGCAGCACGAAGCGCGTCTGCGGCATGCACCCTTCGGCGGCATCGACGAGCAGCAGCACGCCGTTCACCATTTTCAGCACGCGTTCCACCTCGCCGCCGAAATCGGCGTGACCCGGTGTATCGACAATGTTGATCTTTACGCCGTCATAGAACGTACAGGCATTTTTGGCGAGGATGGTGATACCGCGCTCGCGCTCAATATCGCCGGAATCCATCACGCGCTCCGCCACCTGCTGGTTGTCGCGGAACGCGCCGCTCTGTTTGAGCATTTGGTCGACCAGTGTCGTCTTGCCGTGGTCGACGTGCGCGATGATGGCTATATTGCGGATATTTTTCTGTTCCATTGCTTTCCCATTTCCTTCTCATTTGTAAATATGCTTCTTGAGCCTCCCATATTCTATAATATGTACAAAGAATTGTCAAGAAATTTGCCGGAACCAGGGGAAATAATGCAGGCCAGGCGTTCGCCTGGCCTGCCGGGCTGCCGCCCGGACCTGCCCAGAGGCCCTGCCTCTGGACTCCGCCAAAGGGGGCAAGCCCCCTTTGGAAACCCATCACGCGCGGCAATTTCATTGCCGCGCACCTTATAATGTGGTGTGTTAAATTGGATTTCCGTGCGCGCACCTATAGATTTCTTCGCGCATTTATGATATACTGGTTCGGAAAGGGGAGGAAAAGCTATGCGCGTTGTCGTAAAGGTGGGCACGTCGACACTGGCCCACCCCACCGGGCATATCAATATCCGCCTGGTGGAATCACTCTGTAAGACCCTCGCCGACCTGCAAAACGCGGGCCATCAAATCCTGCTTGTCTCCTCCGGCGCGATCGGGATGGGCGTCGGAAAGCTGAAACTGCCGGGCCGCCCGGCGGATATGGCCTCCAAACAGGCCGCCGCCGCCGTGGGCCAGTGCGAACTGATGTATACCTATGACAAGCTGTTTACCGAATATAACCACACGGTCGCACAAGTCCTGTTGACCGGCGCGGACGTGGAGGACAAGACCCGCCGCGCCAATATCGAGGCGACGCTGAAACGCTTGCTGGAGATGGGCGCGATCCCCATCATCAACGAGAACGACACTGTCTCCACCGCCGAAATCGCCGCCGTCCCATCCCTGGGCGACAACGATACCTTGGCGGCGATTGTGGCTGTCAGTGTGCGGGCCGACCTGCTGATCCTGCTCAGCGACATCGACGGCCTCTACACTGCCGACCCGCGAAAGGACACCACCGCGCGCCTCATCCCCACCGTCGAGGCCATCACGCCCGAAATCGAAACCTTGGCGGGCGGCGCGGTATCCGGCCAGGGCACCGGCGGCATGGTGACGAAACTCGCCGCCGCGCGCCGCGTGACGCGCCACGGGATTCCGATGGTGATTGCGAACGGCGCAAGCCCGCTGTGCCTGTACGATATTGTAGAGGGCAAACCCGTCGGCACCCGTTTCCTGGGGCAGCCGAAAAAGGAGGACGCATGAAAACAACGCAGGAAATTCTGCAAGACGCCCGCGCCGCCAAACCCCGCGCAGCGGCGCTTTCCACGAAGGAGAAAAACACCCTTTTGCTGGCGATGGCCGACGCCCTTGTCAAGAACACAGAGGCGATTCTTGCCGCGAACGCCGCCGATCTGGACGCCGCGCGCGGCGAGATCGCGCCCGTGATGCTGGACCGCCTGGCGCTGAATGAAGCGCGCGTGGCCGCCATGGCCGACGGCCTGCGCGCCGTGGCTGCATTGGGCGACCCCGTGGGCGAGGTACTGGGCGAGACTGTACGTCCCAATGGGTTGCGCATTCAAAAGGTGCGCGTGCCGATGGGCGTCGTCGCCATCATCTACGAGAGCCGCCCCAATGTGACGGCGGACGCGGCGGCGCTGTGCCTGAAAAGCGGTAATGTCTGCGTCCTGCGCGGCGGGCGCGAAGCCATCCGCTCCAATACGGCCATTGTCGCGGCGCTGCGGGACGGGCTGTCCGCGTGCGACGCGCCGGAGACACTTATCAACTTAGTGGAGGACACATCCCGCGCGAGCGCGTCCGAGCTGATGACGGCGCGCGGGTTGGTCGACCTGCTGATTCCGCGTGGCGGCAAGGGGCTGATCCGCGCGTGTGTGGAAAACGCGAAAGTGCCGTGCATTGAGACGGGCACGGGCATTTGCCATATCTATGTGGACGCCGCCGCCGACCCCGCGATGGCGCTTGCCATTGTCGACAACGCCAAAACCAGCCGCCCTTCCGTGTGCAACGCCGCCGAAGTGTGCCTGGTGCATCAAAGCATTGCCGGGGCGTTCCTGCCGGCACTGGCCCGGCGTTTAGACGAAAAGCATGTGGAACTGCGGCTGGACCCGCGCGCAGCGGCCATCATCCCCGGCACTCCGGCGGGGCCGGAGGATTTCGATACCGAATTTTTGGATTACATCTTGGCCGTCAAGGTGGTGGACAGCGTAGAGGATGCCATGCGCCATATCGCCGCGCATTCAACAGGGCACAGCGAGGCCATTGTGACAGAGGATGAAGCGGCTGCCGCCGCGTTCTGCCGGGACGTCGATTCGGCGGCGGTATATGTGAACGCATCCACGCGCTTCACGGACGGCGGCGAGTTCGGGCTTGGGTGCGAAATGGGCATTTCAACGCAGAAGTTGGGCGCGCGCGGGCCGATGGGGCTGGCGGAGCTGACGAGCTATCAATATATCATCCGGGGCAGCGGCCAGGTGCGCTGAACCACCGGCAAGGAGGGAACGCAAGATGCCAGATGAGGAAAAAGCCCGCAATGCCCTGCGCCGCCGCCGCAGGCTGCGTCAGATGCTGGGCGCCGTGGTATGCCTGCTGGTGGTGATCGGACTGGGCAGCGTGGTTTCGGGCGGCGTGCGCCTGGCGGCGCGCCTGTTCGATGATACAGAAGAACGGACAAGGTTTGAGGAACGCCTGCAAACGCTTGTCTCACTCGACCCCGATCCGTTTGCGTCGCTGGAGGAGGCGAACCGGGCGCGGCTGCTGGACGCGGCGATCTGGTCCGTGATCCAGCAGAACAACGACCGGCTGGATACCTACGAACGCGACGAGATCGGCGCCATGTATCTGCCGACGCTGGATATCGATCGCGCGGTGGCGTCGCTGTACGGGCCGGATTTCCATTTTACCTATGAAACCTTCTCCGACAACGGCCTCACTTTCCAGTATGTGGCCGAGAAAAACGCGTACCTGCTGCCTATCACAAGCGTGAACGGGACGTATGCGCCGCGTGTGGTGCGCATGCGCCGGGAAAACGGCGGGCGGCGCGTGACAATAGGGTATTTAGATGTGTACGGGACAGGCGAACTGATCCTTGACCTCTCGAAACTGGAACCCGTCAAATACCTCGACTACATTTTCCAGCGGGTGAACGGGGAATACTACCTGACAGCCATTGTAAAAAGCGATATGAGCGTGAGCAGTTCCTCCAGCTCGGACACCTCGTCCAGTCAGCCGATTGACGATGTGATGGACCATGTGGCCTCGGCCCTGCCGCAGGACGGCGATTTGGGCGCGTCGGATACCTCCGGCTCCTGAACCAGTACACAACACCGCCCGCCAATGCGCGGGCGGTGTCCGTTTGGAAGGGCTTTTGTGTATTTCCCCGCTTGAAATCGTAAGTTTTTCGTAAGGTTTTTCTTGAGCCGCATGTCAAAGAGATATGCTACAATAAAAACCTGTTAAAGTTTCCGTCCACCCTTTTCAAAGGGTGGCAGGAGTCCAGAGGGTAGCGCCCTCTGGGCAGGATTCCAAAGGGCGGCAGCCCTTTGGGCAGGTCCGGGCGGCAGCCCGGCAGGAGGAGGCGGAGTGATGGAGACAGCAACCATCCTTGTAGTAGACGACGACAGAGAGATTGTGGGGGCGATCACAAAGCTGCTGGAATTAGAGGGCTACCGCGTGCTGCGCGCCTATGACGGCATGGAGGCGCTGGAGGCGCTGCACACAAACGACGTGCAGCTGATGATCTTAGATGTGATGATGCCGCGCATGGACGGCCTTTCGGCCACGATGCAGATCCGGCGTGAGAAAAACGTGCCCATCCTGCTGTTGAGCGCCAAAACCGAGGACGCCGATAAGATCGCGGGGCTGGCAATCGGCGCGGACGACTACATCACAAAGCCCTATAACCCGATGGAGCTTGTCGCGCGGGTGAAGGCCATGCTGCGGCGATACCTTGCATTGGGCACGGCGGGTGGGCCACCCAAAGGCAATGTTGTGACACTGGGCGGGCTTGCGCTCAACCTGGATCAGAAGCAGCTTTCTGTCAACGGCATGCCTGTGCATCTGACAGCCACGGAATACCGCATCACCGCGCTGCTGATGCAGAACCCCGGACGTGTCTATAACGCGGAGGAAATCTATGAGCGCGTGTGGAACGAGCCGGGGTACAGCGTGGAAAATACCGTGATGGTGCATATCCGGCGCATCCGGGAGAAAATCGAGATCGACCCGAAAAAACCGCAATATCTGAAGGTGGTGTGGGGGCTTGGATACAAAATGGAAAAGATACAATAGAGCCAGCGCGGCCCAACTGCTGCGCTTTATCGTTGTGCTGATGACGAACCCGCTGCTGGCGGTTTCGTATGGTATGGAGTTTCATGAGGGCCTGCTGCAAATTGTTATAGCCGCCACGTGTTCCCTTATATGTGTGTTTTTTGTGTGCTGGATGTTTGTGTGTACAGGGTGCGTGGAGGGCCACCCGGAGGAAATCGCGTTGGGGGAGGCCGGGCGTCTGCCAACGGAAGTGCTGGCCCTGTGGGTGCTGTTTTTCCCGCTGATGAGCATAATCGTATGGAGTGCGCTGTTTGGGTCCATGTGGAAAACCGCCGTCCCGTTCGGCACTGCGGGCGGCGGGCTGGCGCTGCTGTGTCTGCTGGCACTGGCGCGCAAGTGGAAGGCCGGGCGGCTTGTATCCGATATGCTCCTGGTGCGTGCCCTGCCCGCATTCTGGCACGGCCTGTGTGCGGTGCTGCGCGTGGTGCGCGGCGCGCTCACCGGGCACGATTACCTCGACCTGCACTACCCCGCCGGTCGGGCGTGGTTTTTGCGTATCCTGTGGGTGTGCGGCGCTATGGCGGGGCTGATGCTGTTTTCCTATCTCATCCTTACAAACCAGCTCCTTGGTACAGGGAAGGGGTACTGGTTCGGGCAGGGGCGCTATACGGCGTTCGCGATATTTTCTATTGTCGTAGTCTTTTGCGGGGCGGCGTACCTTGTCTGGCACGCGAACCGCGACGCGCGCGCCTTTGACGCGCTTTTGCGGCAGATCGGCGCGGCGGGGCGCTCGGAGGAAGCGCCCGTGTGCGTGCCGGAGGGCAGCGGGCTGTTTGCCGCGTCGCAGTCGGTGGCGGAGCTTGGCTCCCATCTGAAAGAGAGCGTGGACGCGCAGTTAAAAAGCGAACGCATGAAGCTCGACCTTATCACAAACGTTTCGCACGACCTCAAAACACCGCTCACAAGCATTATCGGCTATCTGGACCTGTTGGAGAAGCAGGACGGGATGCCCGCCGAGGCGCGCGACTATGTACTGATTTTGCGGCAGAAATCGGAGCGGCTGGCAACAACGGTCGCCGACCTGTTTACGCTGGCGAAAGCGACCAGCGGCAGCGAAGCGCAGCACATTGAAACGCTGGACCTTGTAATGGCGTCACGGCAGACGCTGGGCGACTTGGACGACGCTATCCGCAAAGCGGGTATTCCCGTCAAGGCGACCATGCCCGCGCGTGCCCCGGTGCAGGCGGACAGCACAAAACTGTACCGCGTGCTGCAAAATATTTTAGACAACGCCCTGCGGTACTCCCTCGCGGGGACGCGCATCTATTTGGAAATAACGCGGGGGGACATTGCCACGCGCCTGACGCTGACGAACACGGCCTCCTATGAAATGACCTTTTCGCCGGAGGAGATCACGCAGCGCTTTGTGCGCGGGGATGCCAGCCGCACGACGGAGGGCAGCGGATTAGGGCTTTCCATTGCTGAAACGTTCATGCACAATTTCGGCGGCGATCTCGCGGTAGAGGTGCGCGGGGACGCCTTTGTGCTTACGCTGACCTTTGCCAACGGGGAGAGCGCCGATACCCGCAGCGGGGAAACGGCGTTAGAAGTGTTCGGAAGGGATCTGCCGGAGGAAGTAGAGGAAGCGCCGGAGGAGGAAGAAACGGCGGAGACAGAAGGGGAAGCCTTAGAGGGGGAAGATGCAGCGGGCGCAGAGGAGGATATGCCGGAGGAAGAAGAAATAGTATGAAATGCCAGATAAAATACCTGATAGATTTTGCCGCCTTGGCGCTTTTATATATTTTTGTTTTTTTCAGGAAGTGGAAAAGCAAGGGCAGGGACATATGGATCGTCAATACACTTATGTATATCTATCTTTCTTTTGTGCTGTATTTTACTATGATGCCAGTGATAACGTCTATCCCCTTTGTGCTGAATCATCCGTATAAGCCGATGAACATGACGCTGTTTATAGATGTTTTAGCGGGGAGAGGGGATTTTTCCCGGCAGGTGATATTGAACGTTATTATGACGATACCGTTCGGCTTCCTCTTTCCGCTGACCCAAAACAGGACTGCGAAATTTTTTAAGACGGTGTTTTGGTGTTTTATCATGAGCTTGAGCATTGAACTGTTGCAGCCGTTTTTCAACAGGTTTTCGGACGTCACGGATTTGACTACAAATGTGCTTGGCGGGATGATCGGATATGGGGTTTATGTGATATGTAAGCCGGTTATATTTTGGGTTTTGGATCATTTGAAAACAGAAGATCAAAAATAGGAATTGCGGATACAAAAGGGCTGCCGCACGAGGATTTCCCCTGTGCAGCAGCCCCATATCTTACTTTATAATAAAGACGCCCTGTCCGTGCAACTACAAAATTCCCCCCGCGTCCATACGCCAGTATGGACGCGATGAAAAGTTTCCGTCCACCCTTTTCAAAGGGTGGCAGGATTCCAAAGGGCAGCGCCCTTTGGCCGGTCCAGCGGGACGCTGGGCAGGTCCGGGCGGCAGCCCGGCGGCCTACAGCAGTCTTGCCTTGGCGAGGCGGTCCTGAACGGCGCGGCCGGCGGCGCAGGCGAGGACACCTTTTCCAATATCGAATGGCACGAAGGGCAGCACGCAGAAGTGGAGGGCTGTGTCCAAGTTGACGCCGGAGAAGATCATGTACCATGCCGTGCCAAAGGCGTATGTGATGGCGAGGCCCAGTGTCATGGCAAGCGCTGTCACCCATATTTTGCGGCTGCGCGCGCCCAACGAGGTGGCAAGCGCAAGGAACAGATAGCCCGCGATATAGCCGCCTGTCGCGCCGAACAGGATGGCCGGTCCGCCGGTGAAGCCCGCGAATACTGGCACGCCAATGCCGCCCAGCAGGATATACAGCGCCACAGATATGACGGCCCAGGCGGGCGGCAGCAACATGCCCGTCAGGAAGACGCCCAGCACCGCCAGGTTGAACGGCACCGGCTCCACCGGGATTTGTATCTGCGATGTCACCGCCATCACCGCGGTGAACAGCGCCGCCAACACCATTTTCTTTGTCTCAAACCGTGACTGCATACCTTTTCCAACACTCCTTGCGCTTTTTTGCATTCCCTTTTTATGGGGCATCAAGGCTGCGGGGATATTTTTGTGCGTTTTCCCGCCCTTCAGAATATGCAGCGCACAAAAACCCTTTGTCCTGGCCGCGCTCCTGTTTACGTCGGGTCCAGCCGGATGCTCACTTCCCCGAAAGACAGCACTTCCTCCACGCCGTCCGCCAGGCGCACGCGCAGATGCCCTTCGTCCGTGATATCCAGCGCTTCGCCCGTCCGCTGGATGCCCGACTGTAAAATTTGTACAATGCGTCCCGGCACGATGTTCCTGTCACGGTATTCCGCCATGAAGGAAGTGTCTGGCAGCGCCGCCCACAGGTCCAGCAGCTCATCCGCAACCGCCGCCACCAACTGGCAGCGGTCCACTGTCTCCCCGCGCTCGAAAACCGAGGTCGCTACGTCCCGCAGCGTCTCCGGCCATCCCTCCGGCGGGTCCAGCAGGTTGATCCCGATGCCCACCACCAGGAACTCAACATTGCTTGTCTCCAAATCGGCCTGCGCCTCGGTGAGAATGCCACAGCACTTTTTGCCCTTGTAATACAGGTCGTTTACCCATTTGATGTCCAGCCGCTTGCCCGCGACCTTCTCTACCGCGCGGCTCACCGCCACCGCCGCCGCGCTGGTGATGAGTACCGCGTCCTGCGTGGGGATGCCGCCGCGCAGCACCATTGACATGTACAGCCCCGTGCCCGGCGGCGAAAGGAAACTGCGCCCGCGCCGCCCACGCCCGCCTGTCTGGAAATCCGCCGCAATCAGTGTGCCGTGCGCCGCGCCCTCCGAGGCCAAATGTTTCGCGGTGTTGTTGGTGGAAACAAGCTCCCGTTCTACAAACACCGGTATGTCCGCGTGACGCAGATAAGCCCGCACGCCGCATTCGGAAAGCATGTGCTGGTCCGTATCCAGCGTATACCCCTTGTTCTGTACCGCGCTGATGCGGTATCCCTCCCTTTGCAGCTCCCGCACAGCTTTCCACACGCTCGTGCGCGATACCGCCAGCATTTCGGCCAGCGCTTCACCTGAAACAGCGTTTCCCCGGTTCGCTTCCAGCGCCTGCAGCACAAGCGCTTTCGTTTTCATACATCTCTGACCTCCTTCTATTAAAATACAAAAAAGCTGAATTGTCAACCGCTTTTTAGAAAAAAGTTGACAATAAAAACAGGGACGCGGGCGCGTACCCCCAGAGGCGCTGCCTCTGGACTCCGCCAAAGGGACGCAGTCCCTTTGGAATCCC
>CANCXY010000048.1 GCA_947381875.1 uncultured Clostridia bacterium
CTTTGGCGGAGTCCAGAGGCAGAGCCTCTGGGCAGGTTTGGGCGGCAGCCCAACACTCACTGATCCAAACATGGTCCCCTGTGTAAAAGGAGCGAAGCCTTGTATGGAATTGACAGAACAATTCATCCTGATGAAAGCGCCCAATCCGGCGGCCGCGCAAAATGGAAAGAAATTATCGCAGAAAGGGCATTTTTCCGATCTGTGCAAAACGGCAGACAACTCCCTGTATTGGGCCGACTGCGCCGGGAGCGGTAAAACGCCTTACCGCGTCTCTGTGGACTGGACGGACCCGAACGACCCCATCTGCCGCTGCACCTGCCCCAGCCGCCAGATCCCCTGTAAGCACGCGTTGGGGCTGCTGTATGAGATCCTGGCGAAAAAGAACTTTATCACGGCGGATACGCCGCAGGATATCGCCAGCAAACGCGCCAAACAGGCCGCCCGCGCCGCGAAAAAGGCGGAGGAGGCCGGCGCGCCGCCCAAACCGAAAAAATCCAGCGCCGCCGCCCAGAAGAAAAAGCTCGCCAAACAGTTATCGGGGCTGGAAATGGCCGAGAAGATGATGAACGACCTGCTCGCGGCAGGCATCGGCACGCTGGCGGGCGCTTCGGCATCTACCTACGATAAACTTGCCAAGGACCTGGGGAACTGCTACCTCACCGGGCTGCAAAATACGTTGCAGCGCATCGCGCTCATCGTGCGCACCGTGCAGAAAAGCCCCGACACAGCCGACCGCGCCTATGCCGAGGCATTGCGGGAGATGATCTATCTGCACTCCGCCGTCAAAAAGGGGCGGGTGTTCTTAGAGGAGAAAATGAACGCCGAAAACTTTTCCGCCGAGGACACTGTGCTGTTTGAAGCGCTGGGCGGCGTATGGCGGCTGGAGGACCTGCACGCCATCCACGCTTTCCGCGAGAATGCGCGGCTGGTGCAGCTCTCCTTTGACGTTTCGTTCGACGAGGCGAAAAAGGAATACAGCGAACGCGGCTGGTGGATCGACCTCGACAGCGGACGCATCGACCAGACGCTGAATCTGCGCCCGGCCAAGGCGCTGAAATACGTCAAGGGCGACGACAGCCGTTTCGGGGTCTGGGAAGTGCCCACCTTGTACACCTACCCCGGCGAAATGAACTGCCGCATCCGGTGGGACAGCGCTGTCCCGCGCGAGATGACCCCCGCGGAGCGCGAAAAGCTGCCCTCGCTGGCCCAGCCCGACCTCGCCTCTGCCGTGAAGCTTGCGAAAAACCAGATCAAAAATACGCTGCTGCCCAAATTTATCGCCGTGCTGGTGCCCATCGCGCAGGTCGGCATGGTGGACGGGCAGTATGTGTTGGAGGATGTCCGGGGCGGGCGCATTGTGCTGCGCGACAGGCCAGAGGACGGCGCGGACCACGCCTCCACCGCGCGCCTGTCCATGCTGCCCGAACCGCCCCAGGCGGGCAGCGCGCTGTTTGGCATGCTGTTCTACGACGAGGCCGACGCCTCGCTCTGCCTGCACCCGTACAGCGTTGTCACCCCGGAAAACGTGATCCGGCTGCTGTATTAAAAGGAGGGACGCACCATGAATATTCAACCTCTTTATGATGTAAAGGCGCGGCTGGAGCAGGCCGCCGTCGCGGGCGTGGGGCTTTTGAATGAGGATTTCCGCCTGGCCCGCGCCGCCCAGGCTTTGGAGCCGCTGGCGGCGGCCAGCCCTGTGTTCGCGAAGATCCGCCAGGGCTTACAGGCCCTGCCCAATGTGCCCGCCGCCGAACGCGGGGCCGCACTACTGGACGTATTGGCCCTGGTGGACGCCGTGGTCTATACGCAGGCCAAAACAGGCGCGACGGGCGAACTGGGCGCGCTGCCCGTGGGTACTGGTACTTACCGACAGGCGTCCTACAGCCAGATGCAGCCGCTTCTCTCAGCCCTAACCACCAGCGGCGGCGGACGTATGGAGACAGTGCGCGCCACATGGGAAGCGTACCCGGAGCTTTTCACCGACTACCGCGTGCTGCCTGCCCTCGTGTCCGGCCTCGGCGACAGCTACGGCGATATCGCCGACCAAAACGCGAAAATTTTAGAGCAGCTCGGCCCCGTCGTGCTGCCGCTGCTGAAACAGGGCTTTGAGCCAGCCGGGAAAAAGGATATGGCGCGGCGCGTGCAGGTCATGGACGAGATAGCCGGGGCGGCGGAGAATGAATGGTATCTGAAACAGCTTCCCAAGGCGAAAAAAGTGATTCGTCAGGTACTGCTGCTCGCTTTGCGCCGCGCCCCCGCCAACGCGCCCCTGCTCGCCCAGCTCTGCGAGACCGAAAAAACCGACTGCCAGACCGCCGCCCGCTATGCGCTGGCGTACATTGGCGCGCCGGAATCGTTGGCCTATCTGAAAGCATTGGGCGAAAAGGACAAGTGCGCCGCGCTGGACGCCATGCGCTACTCCAGCGCGCCCGCAGTGAACGCCCTATCGGGGGAGTGGATGATCGAAACAATGGCACAGGTGCGGGAAAACCCCGGCTTGCCCCTGACGGAACCTTTTTTCCATCTGCTGGAACATCTGCGTCTTGGAATGGAGTGCAAGGCCGGGCCGGAGATCTGCGAGGCGTACCGGCAGGCGGCTGCCATTGGGACAGCGCTGGACCGGGACTATTCCCTGGAACAGAATGGGAAAACCAAACAGGAACCGATGCTGTTCTATTGCCGGGGCGCCGCCTCCCTGCCTGGCGGGCGGCGGCCTTTCAGCGCCGCCATGCCCTTTACGCTGATCCGTTCCATCCAGCTCACGCGCGACCCCGGCCTCTGCGCGCTGGCAGAGGAGCTTGCCCAGACCCACGGCGGCCCGTGGGGCGCGCCCGCTCTCTGCGCTTCGCTGTTCACCGACGACAGCGAAACGACGGCCCGCAAGCTGAAAGAAATGCTGCTGCCGAAGTTCAAGCTGTTTGCCGCGAAAAAGAGTGTCCCCTTACAGGCCACCTTACAGGATGTGCTGTGGGGGCTGTATTGGGATACGAATCATAACCGCTATGAATACGCTACCTATGCCAATAATATCGTCCAGAACCTTCAGGCGTATTACAAGCCCTCGGAGCGCCCGGTCCTTCCCCAGATGCTGCATCCCGCGTGGTTTGAGCTTTTAATGAAAGCGGGCGGCATGAACCAGCAGCTCATGAACCTGATCCAGCCTATGGACCATCCGGTGATGGGGCAGGTGTGCGAACATCTCTACGCCCAGGCCATGCACGGACAGGATCCCAACAGCTATGTCACCTATGTCCACACGCTCAAACGGTGCGGCTGGACAAACTGGGACGATTTCTATGTGAAATGGGCGCGGGCACAGGGGACGGTGTGGTTCTACAGCGTGCAGGGTCAACTGAACGCGTTGCCCATCTCCGGGCAGGAAAAGGCGGCGCAGCTGAAAAAGATTACCGATTTGATTTGGGCCAAAAAGATCAAACCGCGCAGCGGCACATGGCCGGACGCGCGGGTCAAGGAAATGATCGCGGAATGGGAAGCCGAGCCATCCCCCGAAGCGGTAGGAGGGGCGGCAGATGGATCTACAGCCCCTGTATGATATCAAGGGGGAACTTGAGCGCTCCGCCTTGGCCGGGACCAGGCTTTTGGAGGGGGATCTCCGCCTCGCCCGCGCCGCTTGGGCACTCCAGCCCCTGGCCGGGCGCAATCCCGTATGCGCAAAGATAGAATCCGCCCTGCGCGCCCTGCCCGGCGTGCCCCTCCCCGCGCGGGGGACGGCACTGCTCGACCTCCTCTCCCTCGTGGATGCCGTTTTGTATACGCAGGCAAAAGCGGACGCGTCGGGCGGCCTCTCCCCCCTGCCCGCCGGGTACGGCGTGTACCGGGAGATCCCCTACGGGCAGCTGCAGCCGGTCCTGATGGCGCTCACCTCGACCGGGACCACCCGGATGGAGACCGTGCGGGACACCTGGGAAGCGCATCCCGAATGGTTCTCCGACTACCGTATTCTGCCCGCCCTCGTCGCCAACCTGAAAGACAACTACGCCGCAATCGCCGACCTGAGCGCCGCCATTTTATCCCAGATCGGCGCGCCGGTGCTGCCGCTGCTGAAACAGGGCTTCGACCCCGCCGGGAAGCAGGATATGACGCGCCGCGTGGGCGTGGTCGCGGCCATTGAGAAAGACGCCGCGTTCCCCTGGCTGCGCAAGGCGCTTCCCGCCTCCCGGAGCGGCGTGCGCGCGGCGATCTTCCGCGCGTTGGGGCAGGGGCCGCGGAACACAACGCTGCTGCTGAAACACGCCGGCACAGAGCGCGGCCCCTGCCGCGTCGCCGTATTGGAGGCGCTCGCCCTGCGGGACGGGAAGAATGTGCGCGCGTTCTGGGCCAGAGAGCTTGCGAAAACCCCCGGCTTTGTGGATTACCTGTGCCCGGCCAGCAGCGGGTGGGCGTCCGATTTTGTGGCTGAGGGGCTGCAAATACGCCTGAAAACGGTACTGCGCAAGAGCCGGGGCAGCGGGCGCGTGGAGAAAAGCGACCAGGCGGACCTGTTCCGATGGTGCGCCGCCGCGCCTCTGAAAACCTCCGCCGCCATGCTGCGCTTCTGGCGCAGGGCGGCCAATCGGATGCCGGAGATTGAAAAGCTGAAAACCCATGTAGGCCAGCCGCTCTATCTTGACCGCGAACTCACGGACCGCCTGTTAGACAGCGTATGCGGCACAGGCCCTGGCCCACTGTGCCGGCTGTGCCCCAGCCTGTTCCGGGCACACAGCGGCCAGACGCGCTATCTGCCCCATGCCTTGATCGCGGCGCTGTTCACCCGCCCCGCCGCCGAAGTGTACGAGGAGTTTTCGCCCTATCTCCGCACAGACGTGCCCCCGCCTGAGGACGCTGTCTCACAGCGGCTTTTACAGGACGCGCTTTTGTCGGCCCTGAACCGGGTATGGCGCGGGAAGGACGGCGTGTTCCGCGTCGATAAAGGCCACCCGCTCGCCGAACCGCTCGACCCCCGCTGGATCCGGCGCATGACGCAGGCGGTGTGGAAAACGGACGGCCATCAGCGCGCCATCAACCCGGCGATCTACTGGGAGGCCGTGGAACAGTATGACATTCTCCTCGTCCGCCTGGCCGACCCCTCGGACGCACAGGTGCGCGCGTGGATGGCCCCCTATCTGCACGCCCGGCTGCTGGAAAAAGGCGCGCCCTATACCTACACCCGCTGGCTGCTCTCCTTCGGCGGCAGCCCCAGGGACGCACTGGGGGCGGCCCTGGCAAAAAATATCAGCGCCAACCGCCTGTATGAGCTGCATGAACTGCTGTTGGCCGTCGCCGAAGCGCTGCCCGTAGAGGAGGCCGTGGCGGTTTTGGAAGAAACGCTCGCCTCCCCCGGCCTGCGCCCGGACACGGAAACGCGGTTGCAGGTAGTCATCCCCTATTCCATCGAACGGCTGCAAACGGGCGGCCCCTTCCCAACGTGGAGCGACTGGTATCATATGATGAAGCTGCTGTAGAAAAAAAGGCTCTCGCCCGCTTCTCCCCGCCGCAGACGGGGAAAACAAAAGGCCCCTATGAGAACATAAGAAAGGAACCAGAACTATGGCTGAACAGAATGTACAGCGCCTGCCGGCGGAAGAACTGTATCAAAAGGAATTGGACGCGCTGATTGCGGCGGACACCGACCCCGTGCCCACGGGCTGGCGGATGTCGCCACGCGCGGTGCTTACCTATATCACCGGCGGTACATCGGTGAAGGGTGTGGAGATCAGCCCCAAATACATGGGCAACCGACGGCTTGTGGAGATCGCCATCGCCACGCTCATCACCGACCGCGCCCTCCTGCTCATCGGCGAGCCGGGCACGGCGAAATCGTGGCTCAGCGAGCATTTAGCGGCGGCGGTCAACGGAGATTCCACAAAGGTCGTACAGGGCACGGCGGGCACGACGGAAGAACATATCCGCTATTCGTGGAACTACGCCATGTTGATTGCCAAAGGCCCCTGCCCGGAGGCGATGGTAAAAAGCCCGGTCTACCGCGCGATGGAGTCGGGGTCGATCGCCCGCATTGAGGAGATTTCCCGCTGCGCGAGCGAGGTGCAGGACGCGCTGATCTCCCTCCTCTCGGAAAAGCGCATCAGTGTGCCGGAACTGGGGCAGGAAGTGGCGGCGCAGAAGGGCTTTTCCGTCATTGCCACCGCCAACACGCGCGATAAGGGCGTGAACGATATGTCGGCGGCGCTCAAGCGGCGTTTCAATATCATCGTGCTGCCCACGCCGTCCGATATGGCGACGGAAATCGAAATTGTGCGCACGCGCGTATCCCAGCTTTCGAGCCGCCTCGACCTGAACGCCCGTCAGCCGGAGGAAGATACCGTGGAGAAAGTGGTAACGGTGTTCCGCGAGCTGCGCGCCGGGACGACACTGGACGGCAAACAGAAGCTGAAAAGCACGTCCGGCGTACTGTCCACCGCCGAGGCCATCTCGCTGCTTGCCAATTCTATGGCGCTGGCGGGCAGCTTCGGCAATGGCAGCATCGCGGCGGAGGACCTGGCCGCCGCTTTACAGGGGGCTGTGGTGAAGGATGAGGAAAAGGATAAGGTATCCTGGAAAGAATACCTTGAAAATGTGATGAAAAAGCGCGGGCATGACTGGCTGAAACTGTACCGCGCCTGCCGGGAGCTGAACGGATGATGGGCGGGCCGGTGATCTTTGGCGTGCGCCACCTCTCCCCAGCGGCGGCGTACCATGTGCGGCGCGCGCTGGACGCGGCGCAGCCGTCACTTGTGCTGGTGGAAGGGCCAAGCGACCTGAACGGCCAGATGCAGTGGCTCTGCCACCCGAAAACGCAATTCCCCGCCGCGATTCTGGCCTATACCCAGACGCCGCCCGTGCGCACGATTCTTTACCCCCTCGCGGTCTATTCGCCGGAGATACAGGCCATCCTGTGGGCGCATGAACATGGGGTGGAATGCCGCTTTATGGATCTGCCGTCGTCGGTGTTCCTGGCGTTGCAGGAGGCGCGGGAAAAAGAGGCCCTGCGGCGCATGGCCGAGGCCGAAAGCGGCAAAGAAGCAGATGTGCCCCAGGAGGAAGCGGCGGGGCGCGTGGACACCGAGGCGGTCTACCATCAATTAGAGACGCTGACGGGCGAGGAACACGACACCTTCTGGGAGCGCCATTTTGAGCAGTCGGGGGACGATTACCAGACGGCGGCAAACACCTTCGGGCGCGAACTGCGTGCCGCCGCCTCCGATGACGCGCGCCGGACGGCGGAAACAGTCGTGCGCGAGGCGTATATGAAGCGGGTGATCGCGCAGGCGGTCGAGGGCGGCACCCCGCCGGAAAAGATTTTCTGCGTCTGCGGCGCGTTCCATGTGGCGGGTTTGGAGACGAACGAGCCGATGACGGACCAGGAGGAAAAAGCCCTGCCCCGCGCCGATTCGCTCTCCACGCTGATGCCCTATTCCTACTACCGCCTTTCGTCCCGTTCCGGCTACGGCGCGGGCAACAAGGCCCCGGCCTATTTTGAACTTCTGTGGGACTCGCTGAACGGCGAAGGGCTGGCGTGCGCGCCGTACCTGTACCTGGCGCGCCTGGCCGCCGCGCACCGGGGCATGGGCAACCTTGTTTCCTCCGCCGAGGTGATCGAGGCGGTGCGCCTGGCGCAGACATTGGCCGCCATGCGGGGCAGCCGATACCCGGTGCTGGCCGATTTGCGTGACGCCGCCGTCACGACGATGGGGCACGGGCAGTTTTCGGAATTAGCGCTCGCGGCGGCGGACACCGAGATTGGCCGCACGATTGGCGCGCTGCCGGAGGGCGTCAGCCGAACCTCGGTGCAGGAGGATTTTTACCGGCAGCTCACGGACCTGCGGCTGGATAAATTCCGCACCGCCGAACTCCAGCGGCTTGACCTCGATTTGCGTGAACGGCTGAACGTGAAATCGGAACAGGCGGCGCTGCTGGATCTGCGCCGGTCGTTTTTCCTCCACCGCCTGCGTGTGCTGGGCGTGCATTTTGCACATCTCCTGCCCTCCCGGCAGGACGGCGCGAACTGGGGCGAATACTGGGAACTGCGCTGGACGCCGGAAGCGGAAATAGAAATCGTGGAAGCCTCCTTGATGGGCGATACCATCCAGGGCGCGGCGGCCTACGCGCTGAAAGAAAAAGCTGAAAAAAGCGCCTCACTCACCGACGCGGCGGCGATTTTTGAGGATGCGTTCTTATGCGGCATGCCCGCGGCGGCGGCGCACGCGCTCTCGGTATTGCAGGGCCTCGGCGTGGACGCCGCGTCTATCGTAGAGGTGGCTGTCACGGCGCAGAAGTTGAGTTTTGTGTCGCGGTACGGCGACTTACGCCGTTTCGACGCCTCGCCGCTGACCCCTCTGCTCCAACAGCTCTACCTGCGCGCCTGCCTGACATTGGCGGAGGCATGCGCCTGCGACGCAAAGGCCGCGCCGGACGTTACGCAGGCGATGTCGGAACTGAACCTGCTCACGCTGAACCACGATTTCTTAGATGGCTCGCGCTGGCTCTCTCTGCTCTCGGAAATTTCCGACCGCGACGACCTGAATACCCGCTGTTCCGGCTTTGCGATGGCGATTCTATTAGAGCGCGGCGAGGCGGATGAAGCCCTTTTGGCCCGCGAGGTGGCCCGCCGCCTCTCGCCGGGCGTCCCCGCCGATCTGGGCGCGGGGTGGTTCGAGGGGCTTGCGGGCAAAAACCGATACGCCCTCATCGCCCGCCTGTCGCTGTGGCGTCAGTTGGACGATTATCTTGGCGGGCTGGATGAAGAAGGCTTCCGCCGCGCGCTGGTGTTCCTGCGCCGCGCCTTCGCGGATTTCTCGCCCAATGAAAAGAACGATATCGCGGAAAACCTGGGCGAGATATGGGGCGTAAACGCCCAGCAGGCCGCCGAGGTGCTGATGAACGAGACGACGGAGGAAGAACAGAGTGTTTTAGACAGCCTGGGCGATTTCGATTTTGACGATATTTAACCTTATTCAACAGATAGTGTCTGTTACATAATCAAGGAGGTACTGCGCCCTATGGCACAGCAGGAACAAATCACGCGCTGGCGGCTGATTTTAGGCTCCGAAACACAAAAATCCTTCGAGGGGATGGGCGGCGCGGCGCTTTCCGCCGAGGATTACCTGATGGACGGCGCGCTCAGCGCCATCTACGGCGGCCCCGGCGAGAGCTTTGGCGGCTCCGGCGGGCCGGGGGGCGCGGGCGGCGGTCGGAACGCCTCGTCGCCCCATATCTCCCGCTGGCTGGGCGACCTGCGCGCCCTGTTTGACCCGGAGACCGTCGCCGTGGTGCAGAACGACGCCATTGAGCGCAAGGGCCTGAAACAGCTCCTGTTTGAACCGGAATTGCTGGAAGGTCTGGAACCTGACCTCAACCTGGCCTCCACGCTGCTGATGCTCAAAGACCAGATACCCAAAAAGTCGAAAGAATCCGCGCGCAAGTTCATCCGCAAAATCGTAGAGGAGATCAACAAAATGCTGGAAAACGACGTGCGGCGGGCCGTGACGGCAGCGCTGAACAAGCGCGCGCATTCCCCCCTGCCCTCTGCGTCGGCAATCGACTTCCCTTATACGATACGGCGGAACCTGCGCAATTACAACGCAGAGTTAAAAACCATCGTGCCGGAGCGCGTGTGGTTTTTCGACCGTTCCAGCCGTATGAACCATTGGCACATCATCTTAGATATCGACCAGAGCGGTTCGATGGGGCAGTCGATCATCTATTCTTCCGTGATGGCCTGCGTGCTGGCCTCGCTCGCCGCTGTGCGCACCAGCGTAGTGGCGTTCGATACAAAAGTGATGGACTTGACGCCCCTGTGCGCCGACCCGGTGGATCTTCTGTTCGGCTTCCAGATGGGCGGCGGTACGGACATCGCGGGGTCTATCGCCTATTGCCAGAGCCTTGTGGAAAGCCCGTCGAATACGCTGTTTTTCCTCATTTCCGATCTGGAGGAGGGCGGCAACCGCGCGGCCCTGCTGCGGCGTCTGGAAGAATTGAAGGGCGGCGGCGCGACGGTGATTGTGCTGCTTGCCATCGCGGACGGCGGCAAGCCCTATTACGACGCCCAAACAGCGTCGCGCATTGCCGCTATGGATATCCCCTGCTTCGCCTGCGCCCCCGACCGTTTGCCGGAACTGTTGGAACGTGCGCTGAAAGGCCAGAGCTTGGAAGATTTCGCGAAGCAGAAAGGAAAATAGCGGGGAGCGCCTTGCGCGCTTCGGGTTTTCACCAATCATTTCCACATAGAAAAAGTATTATAATAAGCACAAAAGAAACGGTGATGGAGATGCCCCTGCAAATCATACAAGGCGATATTACAAAACTGCGCGTAGACGCTATTGTCAATGCGGCCAACTCCTCCCTGCTGGGCGGCGGGGGTGTGGATGGCTGCATCCACAGGGCTGCCGGGCCGAAGCTGCTGAAGGAATGCCAGGCATTAGGCGGGTGCGAAACGGGCAGTGCTAAGCTGACCGGCGCAGGGAACCTGCCCTGCCGGTACGTCATTCATGCCGTAGGGCCGCGCTGGCGTGGCGGGCAGGACCGGGAACTGCTTGTCTCCTGCTATCAAACAGCCCTCCGCCTGGCCTGGGAACACCATTGCCAGTCCATCGCTTTCCCACTCATCTCCTCAGGCATATACGGCTACCCGAAAGCCGAAGCCCTGCGCGTGGCTGTGGAGACGATCAGCGCGTTTTTGATGGAGGAGGAAATGCTGGTATACCTGGTGATTTTCGATAAGTCCTCCTATCAAATCAACCATGCGCTGCTAAAGGATATCACCCGCTATAAGGACCAGCAGGATCCGGCAGAGGACAACATACTGCCTGATTCCCCACCCCATGCTTTCCTGCTGCGCGAGGCAGCCGTCCCCTTCGCTGCAGCTATCCCCAAGTCGCTCCAGGACAGGCTGAATCAGCGGGACGAAAGTTTTTCAGAATCGCTTCTGCGCCGCATTGACGCCTCCGGCATGACGGACGTGGAATGCTACCGACGGGCAAACATAGACCGCAAACTGTTTTCCAAAATACGCACCAACCGCGCCTATAAGCCCAGTAAGGCCACAGCGGCAGCGTTTGCTATCGCTTTACAGCTTTCCTTAGATGAGGCCAGGGACCTGCTGCGCAAAGCGGGCTATGCGCTCTCCCGCTCCAGCGAGTTTGATATTATTATCACCTATTTCATTGAGCGCGGCCTGTATGACGTGCAGCAGATCAACGAGACACTGTTCTATTTCGATCAAACGCTGTTGGGTTCCGCGTAAATTGCCGGCCCCATCTGATATTTTCATCGTGTTCCTCCGCCTGCCGGGCGGGGGAACATTTCACATATTGCGAATTTGTCGCTTCACAGGCGACCTCCCGCCAGCGCATTTCCTATATAATAAGCCTGTAAGCCAAAGGCGCTTCAAATTTTCAGGAGGTATGTGTATTATGAAAAAAGGGTTGACAGAACTTGTATTCGTCCTCGATCGCAGCGGATCCATGCAGGGGTTGGAGAGCGACACCATCGGCGGCTTCAATTCCATGATCGAAAAACAGAAGAAGGAAGCCGGCGAAGCGTTTGTCTCCACCGTCCTGTTTGATACCGAATGCGCGGTGCTGCACGACCGCATTCCCCTTTCCTCCGTGGCAGCGCTGACGGATAAGGATTATGTCGTGGGCGGCTGCACGGCCCTGCTGGACGCACTGGGCGGTGCGATATACCATATTGGAAATATCCACAAGTACGCTCGCGAGGAGGATGTGCCGGAACACACGCTGTTTGTCATCACTACCGACGGCATGGAAAACGCCAGCCGCCGCTATACCGCCAATCAGGTGCGGAAAATGGTGGAGCAGCAAAAGGAAAAATACGGATGGGAATTTCTGTTCTTAGGCGCCAATATCGACGCTGTGGAAACCGCCGCACAGATAGGCATCGGGGCCGACCGCGCTGTCACCTACGAAGCGGACGCGGCGGGCACAGCGCTTAATTACCAGGTATTGAGTGATACTGTCTCCATGTTCCGCTGTGCCGCGCCGCTTGGGGATAGTTGGAAAAAGGCGATAGAAAAAGACCACGCCCGGCGGGGGAAACGCAAAAAATAACGCCCGCGCACCCGGCGCGCGTTCTTTTCAGCAGACAAACAGGAGGCTGGGGCGAATGCCCCGGCCTCCTGTGCGTTTTTTCGTTTTATTCTGTATAACAGATAATATGGCATCAGCCGACGACCTTGTTCCCGTTGATAAACACTGCCTGTATCTGCGTATCGCTCACCATCGGATCGCCGCCGGCAAGGACGATGTCGGCGTCTTTGCCCACTTCCAACGATCCAACGCGATCGTCGACACCCAAATGTTTTGCGGGGTTGATGGTGATGGCCTGCAACGCGGCGAAGGGGTCCATCCCGGCCTTGACGGCCAATCCGGCGCACAGCGGCAGGTACTGCTGCGGGATGACCGAGGCGTCTGTGATGATGCTCACCTGGCAGCCCGCCCGCGCAAGGATGCCCGGCGTCTCAAAACTCTTGTTCGTCAGTTCCAGCTTGCTGGCGTGCGTCAGCGTGGGGCCGACAGCCGCCGGGAAGCCGGAGCGCGCGACGATCTCCGGGATCAGGTGCCCTTCGGTGCAGTGTTCCAGCGTCAGCTTCACGCCAAACTCTTTCGCAATGCGGATCGCCGTGCAGATGTCGTCCGCGCGGTGGGCGTGCGCTTTGAGGGGTATCTCGCCTTTCAGCACGGGAATCAGGGCCTCATATTTCATATTGTATTTCGGGCGCTTCTGCACATCGTCCCCGGCGGCCTCTTTGCGCTCCATGTAGTCTTTGGCGGCATAGAGTATCTCGCGCAGTTTCGCGGCGGTGGACATGCGCGCGGAATTACCTTTTTCCGCATAGCAGCGCTTGGGGTTTTCGCCGAACGCGCATTTCATGGCAACAGGGTCGCGCAAGATCATATCGTCCACGCAGACGCCGAAGGTCTTGACGGCAAAGAACGTGCCGCCCAGTACATTGGCGCTGCCCGGCCCGACGCCCGCCGTTGTCACACCGCCCTGCCGCGCCATTTCAATGGAACGGTCCTGCGGGTTAAAGCTGTCAATGCCGCGGAGCTGGGGCGAGAGGATATCGCCCATCTCGTTGTAATCGACGCTCGCGCGGCCCATGCCGTAGCCGTCCAGCGCAAGGTGGCTGTGGGCGTCCACGAAACCGGGATAGACGCGCAGGCCGTCGGCATCCACTACCTCCTCGCCGGGCGCGGGGTCGATATGCGGGGCAATGGCGCGGATTTTCCCGTTTTCCACCGCGATATCCGCGCGTAGGGGTTCCGGCTGTACAGCCGTGTAGAGCGTCCCATTTTGAATAACCATTCTATATCGTCTCCTTTTTCTCCGGGCGGAAAAACACCCGGTATTTTTCTCAAGATGGGTTTCCAAAGGGGCTGCGCCCCTTTGGCGGAGTCCAGAGGCAGCGCCTCTGGGCAGGTCTGGGCGGCAGCCCGGAAGGTTCAGTCGAACAGCGCCAACAGCTCCTCGCGGGACATGTTCAGGATGCCGCCGCTTTCGGCGTCGGTGACGGTGTCTAAGAGGGCGGATTTTTTGTCCTGGAGGTCGAGGATTTTTTCCTCGATGGTGTCTTTGGCGATCAGCTTGTATACCTGCACGCTGGCCTGCTGACCGATGCGGTGGGCGCGGTCGGTGGCCTGGTCCTGTGCGGCGGGGTTCCACCAGGGGTCGTAGTGGATCACCACATCCGCCGCCGTGAGGTTCAGCCCTGTGCCGCCCGCTTTCAGCGAAATCAGGAACACCGAGGCCTTGCCCGCGTTGAAATCCCTGACCAGTTGGGCGCGTTTTTCTTTGGGGGTCGCGCCCTCCAATGTGCAGTGCGAGATATGCGCTTCGTCCAATTTGGCACGCAGGCGGTCCAGCATGGAGGTGAACTGGGAGAATAAAAGCACCTGATGGCCATTTTCCACCATCCCGGTACACAGCTCCACGCATGCTTCCAATTTGCTGGATGGGCCGTCGTAGTTTTCAAAGCACAGGTTTGGCGCACAGCAGATTTGCCTTAGCCGCGTCAGCGCCGCCAGTACCGCCAGCTTGCCCCCTTCGCCCGACTCGTCTAATGTCCGGCGGGCGGCGGCACTGGCCGCGTAGTACACCTTCCGCTCGGCCTCGGAGAGCGAGATGCGCCGCACATGCTCGATTTTCGGCGGCAGTTCCTTCAGCACGTCGCGCTTCAGCCGACGCAGAAGGAACGGCTGCACCATGCGCCGCAGCTGGGAAAGGGCCTCGGCGTCGCCGCTTTTTACGGCGGGCTTCTCCAGCTTTTCCACAAACTCCCGGTGCGAGAACAGATAGCCGGGCATCAGGAAATCAAACAGGTTCCACAGCTCGCTCAAACGGTTTTCAATGGGCGTGCCCGTCAGGACAAACCGCTGGCCGCAGTCGATCCGCTTCACGGCTTTGGAGGCCAGGGTGGACTGGTTCTTGATATGCTGCCCCTCATCCAACACACAGCAGGTGAAATGCAGCGGCGCGTAATGCTCTATGTCCTGCCGCAAAAGCTCATAGGATGTCACCCAGACCTCTTTCTCCTGCCCGGCATCTATCAGGCGCGCACGTTCGGCGGCGGTGCCGAGAATCAGCGTATAGGGCACCGACGGCGCGAACCTGTCTAACTCGTCCGCCCAGTTGTAGACAAGCGAGGCCGGGCATACGATCAGGCTGGGGCCTGTCCGCTGCGCGGGGTCGAGCGAGGCGAGGAAAGCGATCATTTGCAGCGTTTTCCCAAGGCCCATCTCATCCGCCAGCAGGCCGCCGAAGCCATAGGCGGCCAGTGTTTTCAGCCATTGGTAGCCGACCTTCTGGTAGGGGCGCAGGGTGCCTTCCATGCCCAGCGGCAGGGGGTATTCCTCCTCCGGGGCACGGAACTGCCGGATCATCTCACGGAAGGTGCGGCTGCGGCGCACCTCTATGTTTTCATGCCCGGAGAGCAGGTCGTCTAAATAGAGCGCACGGAAAGCGGGCATCTCCAACTTGCCCTCAGCGATCTCTTTCGGGCCGAGGCGCAGCATATGGGCCATTTCCGCCACCGTCTCGCAGGCCGATCCGTTCAGCGGCAGGTACTGGCCGTTCGCCAGGCGGTGGAAACGCTTCCGCTGCACAAGGCTCTGATAGAGCGCCTCCAATTCTTCAGGCGGGAAACCGCCTGTATCAAAGTCCAGCGTCAGCATCCCATCCGCCACCGATATCCCCACCGTGGCGCGCGTGGGCTGCAAACGCCGGGCGCGCAGGCGGTCGGTGACAAATACCTCGCCCATATTGTGGAATAGCGTGAGGCGTTCCGTCAGAAGTGTATAGATGGCGTCGCTGTCCTCCAAAAAGAACAGCCGGCCTTTCCGTCCGGGCAGCTCGCGGGCCGCAAGCTCCTGCGCGGCCTGTTCGGCGCGGTTGTCGCGCTTGACGGGCGCGCCCGGCTCCCCAAAACAGTTGAAAGTGATGTCGTTGTAACGGTAATTGAGCTGGAGTGTGAGCAGCTCGCCGTCCATATCGAAGCGGAAACAGGGCGTGCAAATATCTGGCAGGAATTCGCTCAGGACACCGGTGGGGTCGTCGATTTGTACGGCGTTTTCAATTTCCGGCAGTACACAGCTGCAAAAAACAGGCAGATCCTTTTCCGATATGCGCATCTCACCTGTACCGTTTTCCAGCAGAGGGTACACATCCCGGCGGAACGCCCCGCTGCACCGGATAATCTGTCCGCCGCCCCAAGCGTAGAGCATATCCGCGCTGCCGAAAAAGTGCCAGTCGATATCGTCCGTACTGAGCTGCAGGCGGGCGGAATGGGTCATCCGCGCGACGGAGAGCGAGACGGCAGGGTCCTGGGTGGAGAATGTATAGGAAACTTTTTTGTACGCTGAATCAATCTGCCTGCCCTCATACAGGTCGAACATTTTATCAAACGCGCTGCCCATCAGGCAGAGCATATTTTTCTGCCCGTTGACGCCGTTCATGGAGAAGTCGCCCCCCAAATAGCCCCAATACGGGGATTCAATGACCGAACGTCCCACCTGGAACTGGTCGGTGAGAAGCGAGAGCAGCGCCCGTGACGGCTCGTCGAACTGTTCCGGGGCGTGCAGCAGCGTGAGGCCCTTGCCATAGCTTGCGGTTTGTCGGTTTAGGACATTTTCCACAAATTTCCGCACATCCTTGATGACATACAGCTTCTTGCCGCCCACCTGGAAGGAAAAGCGCGGGTATCCGTTTTCGCGGGGATCCATGCGGGGCACAATGCGCATCAGCTCAGCGGGCGGAGCCGATGCCTGGGGCGGCCTGTCCCGATAGGTTTGAAGAATCTGCCTAGCGCGGTGGTCGGTTTCCACAGCGAGGTCCTCCTCCCGGAGGCGGGTACAGGCGATCATGGCCGCCGCCACATGCTGGCACAGATGCTTTGCCTGGAACTGCGTACAACTGCACCGGCAGGACGCTTTCTCTCCGCTGATGAACAGATGCACCATGCGGGGGATGGAGTCCTGCACGCTGCATGTAATCTCCGCGCCGTCCGGGGTTGGGTCTACCCGAAGGTCGTGTACCTGCTTGCGCATATAGGACATCATGCCGCGCTGCTGATCCTTGACGCTGAAAACATGCGCGACATCTTCCATAGTAAAGTACATGGGCTGTCTCCTTCTCCTATGTGTAATATGCCGTCGGGATGCCTCCCGGACCTGCCCAAAGGGCGCTGCCCTTTGGAATCCTGCCAGAGGCGCTGCCTC
>CANCXY010000049.1 GCA_947381875.1 uncultured Clostridia bacterium
GCAGGATTCCAAAGGGCAGCGCCCTTTGGGCAGGTTTGGGCGGCAGCCCAACAATAAGGAGGGGTGTGGTTGAACTGGGATCTGCTGGCCGCGTATGTGGCGCGCGCTGTCGCGCTGCTCACGGCTATCCCTTTGCATGAATCGGCGCACGCGTGGGCATCGGACAAGTTGGGGGACCCCACGGCGAAGCAGTGCGGGCGGCTCTCGCTCAACCCGCTGCGCCACCTGGACCCGCTGGGCGCGCTGTGCATGATCTTTGTCGGGTTTGGATGGGCAAAGCCTGTGCCTGTGGCCGCCTCGCAGAAATTCCGCTTCCCGCGCCGGGATATGGCCCTCAGCGCGGCGGCAGGGCCGGTGGCCAACCTTGTATTGGCGCTGGTGTGCATGGTGTTCTATAAACTGGTCTATTACCTCACGCCCGATACGCGCGCCTGGGGGTTTTTGGCGGCGGTGCTGTTCCAGATGGTGTGGACGAATATCACACTGGCTGTATTCAACCTGCTGCCGGTGCCGCCGCTCGACGGCTCGCGCATTGCGCTACAATTTTTGCCGCCAAAGCTGTATTTCGGCGTGATGCGCTATGAGCGGTATATCATGTTCGCGCTGTTTGCCGTGCTGATGTTGGGATGGCTGGATGTGCCCCTGCGCATTGTGACAAATACGGTGTGGAACACATTGGTCGACCTGACGGGCTTTATTGAATGGATCGTCCTGTGAGGGAAGGGGATAGCTGTATGGAACAAGCGTTCACCTTCCATGTGGAGGCGTTTGAAGGCCCGCTCGACCTGCTGCTCCATCTCGTCGCGAAAAACAAGATGGACCTCGCCGATATCGAGATCGTCTCGCTCATCGACCAGTATGTGGCGATCGTGAACGGCCTGCCCGCCTATGAGATGGAAAGCGCCAGCGCATTCATTGAAATGGCGGCGCGCCTGGTGCAGATGAAATCCTTCTTCCTTCTCCCCAAGAGTGAGGAGGCCGAGCGCATGAAGCAGGAACTGACCGGGCAGCTCATCGAATACAGCCTGTGCAAGGCCGTAGCAGCGCGCATGGGCGCGATGGCCGAACAGGTGTACGCCGTGGTGCGCGCCCCCGCCGCGTTGGAGGGGGAGGCCGAATACGCCCTGCGGCACGACCCCTCCCTTCTGGTGCAGGCGTATGACGCGGTGCGCGGGCGCGGGAAAGCCAAAGCGCCGCCGCGCCCCGAACAGTTTGAGCCGCTCACGCAGGCCCCGGTGGTATCGGTCGCCTCGCGCATCATCCATGTGCTGCGCGGGCTGATGACGGGCCGCGTGGGGAAACTGCGCGAACTGTTTTCGCCGTGGGATACGCGCAGCCAGTCGGTCGCCACATTCTTAGCTCTGCTGGAACTGCTGCACGCGGGGCGCGTATCGGTGGGCGCGGACGGCGCGCTGACGCTCCACACACACAAAGCAAGGCGCGGCGGCGCGCGGAAAGGGGATGGGCCATGAGTGAGGAACAGATGCGGGCCGCCTTAGAGGCAATGCTTTTTGCCTATGCCCAGCCGGTGCCCGCCGGACGATTGGCCGAGGCAATCGGCACAAGCGAGAGGGAGGTACTGGCGCTGCTGAAAGAGATGCAGCAGGCGTATGAGGCAGAGGACCGGGGCCTTGTGCTGCTGTGCCTGGACGGACACTGGCAGTTGGCGACCAAAACCGCCTATGCCCCCTGCGTCCGGAAGCTGATGGATACGCGCCGGAACGCGCCGCTCAGCCCGGCGGCATTGGAGACGTTGGCCGTTATCGCCTACAACCAGCCGGTTTCCCGCGCGTTTATTGAACAGGTGCGGGGCGTGGATTCCTCCTCCCCCGTGCAGACGCTTTTGCAGAAGGGGCTGATCGAGGAGGCCGGGCGGCTTGATCTGCCGGGCAAGCCGGTTTCGTTCGCCACCACAGACGTTTTCCTGCGCGTATTCGGCCTTTCTTCACTGGCTGGGCTGCCGCCTCTCCATGAAGATGAAGGGCAGGATGGGGAAGGGGGAACGGCATGCACATCATAGGAACAATCTTTGCCGTGATCGGCTGGATCCTGTTGGGGCTGCTGGTGTTGTTCCTGATTGTGATGATCGTGCCCGTGCGCGTTCGGATGGAGCTGCGCGAGGGGACGTTCTCAGTATGGGTGCGCCTGTTGGGCGTGTTCACAGTGCGGATACTGCCGCCCGGTGAATCGCGCCTTTTGCAGCGGTTGCTCAAAAAAAAGCCGGAACCAGCGCCGCCGCCCGCATCTGGCCCGCCTCCCGCCGCGCCGCCGGGGACAAGCGCCGGGCCGCCGGAGGCTGGGCCATCCGCGCCGCCGCAGGCAGGGCAGGGGCAGGAGACGGAAAAGCCAAAAGAGGAAGCGGCAAAAGCGGGAGAAAAAAAAGCGAAATTTTCCATTACATTCGATTTCATTATGGAAGTGCTTTCGGCGGCGGGTGTGCTGATGCGGAGGGTGTTCCGCGCACTGCATTTCCGTAAGATCGCCTTAGTGCTGCCTATCCACAAGGAGGACGCCGCCGCTACAGCCCTTGCGTGCGGGCAGACACAGGCCGCTGTCAGCGCGGGCGTCGCGGCACTGGAAAACTTCCTGGACCTGCGCTTTGACGGCGTGCGTATCCTGCCCGATTTCACGGGTGACATCAAAGCGGGGCCGTATGCGTACTGCGAACTGGCGGCCCGGCCCGGCGCGATGCTGTTAGCGGCTTTGTGTGCGCTCTGGCGCTTCCTGATGCTGTACCGGAGTGACCGAAAAACAAACCATACACAGAAAACGGAGGAGACAAAATGAGTCAGCATCCCATTGAAAACATGATGGACGTAACGATCGATAAGATCAAAGCGTTGGTGGATGCCAATGTCATCATCGGCAGCCCCGTCACCGCGGCGGACGGCACAGTTGTACTGCCCGTTTCCAAGGCGACTTTTGGTTTTGCGTCGGGCGGTTCCGACTTCCCCAGCAAGACGGCAAAGGAACTGTTCGGCGGCGGTGGCGGCGCGGGCGTGACGATTCAGCCCGTCGCGTTCCTGGTCCTGCGGGACGGCGAGGTGAGCGTGCGCCAGCTTGCCGATACCTCCAACAATATTGACCGGGCGCTGAGCCTGGTGCCGGAGCTGGTGGAAAAGGTCTCAGCGCTGCTTGCCAAGAACAAGGCCGAACAGCCGGAGGACGGAAAGGAGCAGTGAGGCGCGCGGGGGAAATCTCCAGAGCGGGGGTGCCTTTGCATATTTCCCAGCCTGTAGAGGAGGGAAATGCGCGGAGACCACATCCGCGATTTGGGTGTTTCCCGCGCGGGCGCTTGCGCGAAAGGATATGCGAGATATACGGATTCAGAAAGTGCTGGCTGAACAGGGCGTATGTTCCCGCCGTGCCGCCGAGCAGTTGATGTGCGAAGGGCGCGTCCTGCTCAACGGCAGGCCGGTATCGCCTGGGGATAAGATGGATGTGCGCGCCGACCTGCTCACGGTCGACGGCAAAAAGGTCTTGGTTCCGAAGAAGGCCGAGAAATACTATTATATGCTGCACAAGCCGCGCGGCTATATCACCACGACGAGCGACGAGCGCGGCCGCCGGACGGTGATGGACCTGATGGACGGTGCCCCCGCGCGCGTCTACCCGGTGGGGCGTTTGGATAAGGACAGCGAGGGCCTGCTGCTGTTCACCAACGACGGCGCGTTCGCGAACCTGCTCACGCATCCCAGCCACGGCGTATCAAAGCTCTACCGCGTGACGGTGCGTCCCCGCGCGTCGGAGGATCAGCTCATCCGTCTCACCGACGGCGTGGTGCTGGACGACGGCACGCGCACGCTGCCCGCCGTCATCCGCGTGGTGACGGACGAGCCGGACCGGATGGTGCTGGAAATGACGATCCGCGAGGGGAAGAACCGGCAGATCCGCCGCATGTGCGAGGCGGTGGGGCTGGAGGTGATCCGCCTGAAGCGCACGGCGTTAGGGGCGGTGAAGTTGGGAATGCTCCAGCCGGGGCAGTACCGGGCGCTCACCGCGCAGGAGGTGTCGGCGCTGCGCACCGCCGCCGCGCGCGGCAAACAGGCGGCGCAGGCGGCCAAAAATGCGGAGGACCATCCCCGCCGCTCCGAAAGGCCGGGGCGTTCCCGCCCGCGCCGACAGCATGGGAACGTCTGAACCGCAGGGTCGTTTCCATATGTTTCCCGGCTCCGCAGGCGGGAAACATACAAAAATACTTCGTTTTGTCCCGCTCCCAGTAGAATTTTTCCAAAATTGATGCGGGAAAGGCTTGTCAATGTTTTCGGAACATAGTATAATAAGGTTAAAATGCCGCTAAAAGGGTACAAGGGGTGGGATTAAGCGCCTGCCGTCCCGTTTTGGAACAAAGCGGGCGCGCCCCGCGCACCAGCGGCATGCTATGCTGCAATCGGTTATTCCACGGGGATTCTTTATCATTCAGGAGGGCTGTTCATGGCTAACGCGAAAACCGGCAAGGATGTGCTTGCCAAATTCTTCGATGAGGGCGCGTACAGCGCGCTTTTCGCAGACACAGCGGTCACTGCCGCGTTCGGCAGTGCAAAGGGCGTCCCTGTCTACGCTGTGTGCCAGACGGGCGCGGCTGTGACCGCAAAGGACGCCGGGAAGGTCGTCAAGGTGCTTGACCTGGCCGCAAAGACGGGCAACCCCGTTGTAACGTTCTACAATTCGGTGGGCGCGAAGTTAGACGAGGGGCTTGCGGCGCTTTCCGGCAGCGCGTCCGTTGCGGCGGCGGTGGCAAAGTGTTCGGGTGTTGTGCCGCAGATCGCCGTTGTCACGGGCGTATGCGGCGCGGGCAGCGCGCTGGCCGCCGCGGGGGCGGACATCTGCATCATGAGTGAGGAGGGCGAGCTGTTCCTCACGCCGCCGTTCACCTCCGCCGCAAAAGGGGATAAAACGCCGGGCGCGGGCAGTGCCGCATATGCCGCGCAGGCGGGCGTTGCCGCGCTGGTGGTAAAGGATGCCGCCGAGGCCGCCGCTAAGGCCGCCGAACTGGTGGGCCTGCTGCCCGCCAACAACCTTGCCGGCCCCGCTGTATTCGAGGCCGCCGCGCCCGCAGGCGCATTGGAATTGGCAAAGTATGACCCGGCCAAGGCCGCCGCGAGCATCGTAGACGCAAACAGCGCCATAGAGCTGTACGCGGGCTTCGGCAAAAATGTATATACGGCCCTCGCCACCGTCGCGGGCGGCGTAGTGGGTGTTGTGGCCACGAAAGGCGCGGAGGACGCGCTGTGCCGCTGCTGTGTGTCGAAGGCGGCGCGCTTTGTGCGCCTGTGCGACGCGTTCAGCATCCCGGTAATCACGCTGGTGAATACGGCGGGCTTCAAGCAGAGCTGCACCGAGGACCTCTCTGGCGGCCTGCGCGAGGCCGCGCGCCTCGCGGGCACCTACGCCGACGCGACGACAGCCAAGGTGGCCGTGCTGACAGGCAAAGCCGTAGGCGCCGCCTATACCGCGCTTGCGAGCGCCGACCTGACAGTCGCCGTCGAGGGCTGCACCGTCGCCCCCGTCGACCCGAAAACGGCTGTCACCGTACTGTACCACGATGAGATCCAGCAGGGCACGAACATCGAAGCGGACACCGCGAAACTGGCCGCGAAATACGCCGCCGAGACCTGCTCCGCCTCCGCCGCCGTGGAAGCGGGCCTGGCCGACATGGCTGTCCCGGCCTCCGGCGTGCGCGCCGCCGTGGCATCCGCGCTCGATATGCTCGCCGCCAAACGCGTCCAGCGCCTGCCGAAGAAACACGGCAACATGGCGCTGTAAGGAAGCGCCCCAGAGGCTCTGCCTCTGGACTCCGCCAAAGGGGGCAAGCCCCCTTTGGAAACCCATCACGCGCAACAATTTCATTGTTGCGCACCCAATTTCTGGTTGGGGAGGGATGGCTTGTTATTTCGAGGGCTTTTGGAGTATGCTCACATATATGAAAGAATAAATGTTTTTACAGGAGGCTCATCATGAAGAATTTTCGTATTACTGTGAACGGTTCGGCCTATGATGTCACCGTAGAGGAAACAGCGGCAGGCGCTGCGCCCGCCGCTGCCGCGCCCGCGCCTGCCGCCGCACCTGCACCCGCTGCCGCCCCGGCCGCCGCGCCCGCTCCCGCACCTGCCGCTTCGGGCAGCGCGGGCGCTGTTAGCGTCACGGCACCGATGCCCGGCAATATTCTGGATGTCAAGGTTTCCGTGGGCGCTTCTGTCAAGGCCGGCGCTGTGCTGTGCATTTTGGAGGCCATGAAGATGGAGAACGAGATCGTTGCGCCGCAGGACGGCACGGTCGCTTCTGTCAACTGCCGCAAGGGTGATGTCGTGAATGTGGGCGATCTGCTCATTTCGCTGAACTGAACGGAGAGGTGAACGATTTTGGCAAAGAAACCGATCAAGATTACCGAAGTCGGGCTGCGTGACGCGCACCAGTCGCTGATTGCCACCCGCATGACGATGGACGAGATGCGCCCCATTCTGCCCGCGATCGACGAGGTTGGCTACTACTCCGCCGAGTGCTGGGGCGGCGCTACCTTCGATTCCTGCATCCGCTTCCTGGATGAGGACCCGTGGGACCGTCTGCGCATCCTGCGCAAGGAAATGCCCAACACCAAGCTGCAAATGCTGTTCCGCGGCCAGAACATGCTGGGCTACCGCCACTACGCCGACGACGCCGTAGAGTATTTCGTGCAGAAATCCGTTGCGAACGGCATCGACATCCTGCGCATCTTCGACGCGCTGAATGATCCGCGCAACCTGAAAACGGCCATCAAGGCGGCCATCAAGGAAAAGGCGCATGTACAGGGCTGCATCAGCTATACGCTCAGCCCCGTGCATAATAACCAGTATTTCGCAAAGTACGCCAAAACGCTGGAGGAGATGGGTGCGCACAGCATCTGCATCAAGGATATGGCCGGCCTGCTCACGCCGTATTCCACCTATGAGCTGGTAAAGGCGCTGAAAAAGACCGTCTCTATCCCGGTCGATATCCACAGCCACTATACGTCGGGTCTTGCTTCCATGTCGATTTTGAAGGGCATCGAGGCGGGCGCGGATATCGTCGACACGGCCATCAGTCCGCTGGCGCTGGGCACAAGCCATATGCCCACCGAGAGTCTTGTCGCCGCCCTTCAGGGCACCGATTACGACACAGGCCTCGATCTCAAGAAGCTGAACGTCGTGCGCGAGCATTTCGCGAAGCTGCGCGAGAAGTATCTCAAGAGCGGCCAGCTCAGCCCGAAGATGCTGGGCGTGGACGCGAATACGCTGCTGTACCAGGTGCCGGGCGGCATGCTCTCAAACCTGCTCAAGCAGCTCAAAGACGCGGGCAAGGAAGACCAGTTAGACGAAGTGCTTCAGGAGATTCCCCGCGTGCGCAAGGATTCCGGTTATCCGCCGCTTGTCACGCCCACCAGCCAGATTGTCGGCACGCAGGCCGTGTTCAACGTCATTCTGGGCGAGCGCTATAAGATGGTAACAAAGGAATTCAAGGGCCTGGTCCACGGCGACTACGGCAAAACGCCCGCGCCCATCAGCCCCGAATTTACCAAGCGTATCCTGGGCGATGAAAAGCCCATCACCTGCCGCCCCGCCGACCTGCTGGAGCCGGAGATCGAGAGGCTCAAAGCCGAGGCAAGCAAGTATGTGATGCAGGAAGAAGACGTACTCACCTACGCCATGTTCCCGCAGGTCGCGCCCAAGTTCTTTGATAAGCGCGCCAATAAGGCCGCGGGCGTCGACGGCGATCATGTGGATTTTGAGAACAAATCCCACCCGGTGTAATACCGGGCAGACGTGCCAGGGAGCGGAAAGCCCTTCCATCCTGTAACAGGATGGGTTTCCAAAGGGGCTGTGCCCCCTTGGCGGAGTCCAGAGGCAGAGCCTCTGGGCAGGTCCGGGCGGCAGCCCGGCAGTCAGGAGGGGACGGCTGATGGCAGATTTTTTGGTAGAATTATTGGCAGGAGGCGTCCTGGAAGTTTTCTTTGATTTGCTGTGTGATGCAGCAAGAGCATGTTTCCGAAAGTGGAAACGGAAAAGGAAGATGTAGATTTTGAGGAATGTCCAAGACAAAGGGGTTTTGTGTATTCTTTCCGCCTTGTGGGTGGGAAATACACGGAAATATCCCGGCGGCTTAGACGCTCCCAAAGATTGGTAAGCGGAGGGCTGCTGCGATATGTTTTGCGGCGGCCCTCCGTTTGAATGGGCCAGCGGATGGTTATAGTAAAAACGTTCGTCTGGTTCCCCGGCCTCCGGGCGGAGAATCAGGAAGATGAAAGTTTCAAAATGTGCGGAAGGGGTGCAGTGCAATGGTGCGCAGCATGACAGGCTATGGCCGCGCCGAGGCCGAGCGCGGCGGCAGGGATATCACCGTGGAGATTAAAAGCGTCAATTCCCGTTATTTTGAATACAGCGCACGCATGCCGCGCAGCTATATGTTTTTGGACGACCGGCTGAAAAAGCTGGTGAATGCTTCAATCTCGCGCGGGAAAATAGAGTTGTCGCTCACCGTCGTCAATATCGACGCCGAGGAAGTGACCGTCAGCGCAAATTTGAAATTGGCGCAGGAATACCGGAACGCCCTGCGTGAAATGAGCGAAGCGCTGGGCGTTGCGGACGACGTAACAGCGGCAGTCCTGGCGCGGTTCCCCGATCTGTTTACTACGCGCCGCGCGGGCCTGGACGAGGAGCAGCTCTGGGCCGACGTACAGGCCGTGGCGCAGGCCGCCATAGAGAACTTCGCTCAGATGCGCACGGCGGAGGGGGAAAAGCTGAAAGCGGATATCGCCGCGCGTCTCGACTGGCTGGAGACGGCAGTCGGCGAGATAGAGAAAACGAGCGGGGAGCGCGTGGCAAGATACACCGCCCGCCTGAACGAAAGGCTGAAAACCCTGCTGGCCGAAACGCCGGTCGACGAGGCGCGCATCTTAACAGAAGCGGCCATTTTCGGGGATAAGACGGCAGTGGACGAGGAGACGGTGCGCCTGCGCAGCCATATCCAGCAGTACCGTGCCATCCTGATGTTGAATGAGCCGGTGGGCCGCAAGCTGGATTTCTTAACACAGGAGCTGAACCGCGAGGCCAACACCATCGGCAGCAAGGCGCAGGACCTCGCCATTACCCGGCTGGTTGTGGATATGAAGGCTGAGATCGAGAAGATCCGCGAGCAGCTCCAGAACATAGAGTGAGGGACGGCTATGAAACTGATCAATATTGGATTCGGAAACATGGTCAGCGCGAACCGGCTGATCGCCATTGTCAGCCCTGAATCCGCGCCCATCAAGCGCATTGTGCAGGACGCGCGGGAGAAGGGCGCGCTGATCGACGCGACCTATGGCCGCCGCACGCGCGCCGTGCTAATCACAGATTCCGACCATGTGATCCTGTCGGCGGTACAGCCGGAAACGGTCGCGAACCGCTTCGACGACGAGGATGAGGAGGAGGAGATTGAGGAAGATGAATAAACAGCGGTGCCTGCTGGTTGTATCCGGCCCTTCCGGCGTAGGAAAGGATACGGTAGTCTCACGCCTGCGCGAACTGCACCCGGAGATAGAGTTTTCCGTCTCCGCTACCACGCGCGCCCCGCGCGAAGGGGAAAAGGACGGGCGCGAATATTATTTCCTGCAAACGGAGCAGTTTGAAGGCAAGATCGAACGCGGCGAAATGCTGGAATACACAAATTACTGCGGCAAATACTACGGCACGCCCCGCAGCGAGGTAGATAAGCGCCTGGATGCGGGCACTTCGGTAGTACTGGTGATCGAGGTAGAGGGCGGCGCGAACATCAAGCGTCTGTACCCGGAAAGCACGCTAATCTTCCTGATGCCTCCCAGCATCGAGGAACTGCGCGCCCGTCTCCAGGGGCGCGGCACCGAGAGCGACGAAGCCATAGAACGCCGACTCCAGCGCGCGCAGGAAGAAATGACGCACGCCCCTGAATACGATTTCACCGTCGTCAACCACAAGGTTGACGCGTGCGTCGAAGAAATCTACCGCATCCTGCGCCAGCGGCAGGCGTGACCGCCTGCCGCCCAAAGGGCGGAGGCAATCATTGTAAAAGGGAAGGTGAATGCTTGGCCGAATATGTGCAGGTAGCTGTCAGCAACGCCACCTTTCATTTTGATAAGCTCTATACCTATCTGGTGCCTGCGCCGCTGGCGGGGACTGTACAGATTGGCAGTATGGTGCTTGTCCCGTTCGGCAGGGGTAAGACTTCGCGGATGGGTGTCGTACTGAGCGCGCAGCCACCGGAAGATGATGCCCCGCGCGTGATAAAGGAGCTGTATGATGTTGCCCCGGAGCGCGCCCGCTTGTCGCCGGAGCTGCTGGGGCTGGTCCACTTCCTGAAAGAATATACCTTCTGCACCTATTATGAGGCGGTCAAGGCGATCATCCCCTATGGCGCGCAGTATACCGCCGCGAAGGGCGGCGGCGTGCCGCACCTGCGCCGTCAGATGGCCGTGCGCACCGAAACGGCCTACCGTCGTACCGATGCGCCCTGGACAGGCCGCCGCACCGAAAAGCAGCAGGCCGCGTGGGACGCCCTGGCCGGGGGCGAAAAGACGCGCGCCGAATTAGAGGCGCTTGGCGTGACAAGGGCGGTGCTGGACGGCCTGCTCAAAAAGGGTGTGATCGCCCGCGTGAACAGGGAATGGGAAGAAACGCCGCCCGAACAGGCGCGGGAGGGACCGGCGGCGCAGGCCGTCACGCTTTCCCCCGCCCAGCAGCGCGCGTATGGGCAGTTGGCCGCGCTGATGGATGCGGGCAAGCCCGCCGCCGCACTTTTGCATGGCGTCACATCCAGCGGCAAAACGCTTGTTTTCCTGAAGCTGATCCAAAAGACGCTTGCCGCCGGGCGGTCGGCGTTGGTGCTTGTGCCGGAGATCGCGCTCACCCCGCAGATGATCGCGCGGATGAAAGCGCATTTCGGCACGCGCGTGGCTGTGCAGCACTCGGCGCTCTCCCACGGCGAACGCCTCGCCCAGTGGCAGCAGATACAAAACGGCGGCGCGCAGATCGTGGTCGGCACGCGCAGCGCTGTTTTTGCGCCGCTGGATAAAATCGGCCTGATCGTGATCGACGAGGAGCAGGAACACACCTACCATTCCGAGAGCGCCCCCCGCTACAGCGCCCATGATGTCGCCCGGCGGCGCGCCGCCACGCACAGCGCGCTGCTGCTGCTTGCTTCGGCCACGCCCTCCACCGAGAGCTATTACGCCGCGAAAACCGGGCGGTATGCACTGGTGGAGATCAACGAACGCTATAACCAGATGCCCCTGCCCGAAGTGCGTATCGTCGATATGCGCGAGGAGCTTTCGGCGGGCAACGCATCCTCCATCTCCCGCGCTCTGGCACAGGAGATCGGAGGGAATTTGGCGCGCGGGGAGCAGTCGATTTTGCTGCTCAACCGCCGCGGGTACCAGACAGTCGGCATGTGTACCGCCTGCCATACGGTGCTGAAATGCGGCGCGTGCAGTGTGCCGATGGTCTACCACAAGGCTGGGGACAGGCTGCTGTGCCACTACTGCGGCAAATCGCTCCACCCTGTCCCGACGGAGTGCCCCGTCTGCGGGGGCCGGGTGAAATATACCGGCTTTGGCACACAGCGCGTGGAGGAAGAATTGGCCGCCATGTTCCCCAAAGCGCGCGTACTGCGCATGGACCTGGACACGACGGGCCGCAAAAACGCCCATGAAAGGATGCTGCGCCGTTTCGCGCAAGGCGAATATGATATCATGTTGGGCACGCAGATGGTCGCCAAAGGGCTGGATTTCGAGCGCGTGTCGCTGGTCGGTGTGCTGGGCGTCGATCAAATGCTGTTTGCGCAAGGGTACAAGGCCTACGAGAAAGTGTTTTCGCTTGTCACCCAGGTGGTAGGGCGCGGCGGCCGCGCGGCCTATGCCGGGCGCGCGCTGATCCAGACGGTCGACCCCATGCACCCGGTCCTGTCCCTGGCCGCGCGGCAGGACTACGCGGCCTTTTACGAGCAGGAGATCGCGTTCCGCAAGCTCAACCTGTACCCCCCCTTCTGCGCCATCTGTCTGGCGGGGTTCCAGGGGGAAAAGGAGCCGGACGTTCTGGCCGCCGCGCAGGCTTTCGCACAGGGGGTACAGATCCTGATGCGGGGCCGCACCGACATCCCCCTGCGCATGCTTGGCCCCGCGCCGATGCACATTGCCCAGGTAAACGGCCTGTACCGCTACCGCCTGACGCTGAAATGCCGCAACGACCGCGCGTTCCGCTCCCTGGTAGGCGAGGCACTGGCGGCGTATAGCGCGGGGAAATGGCCGGGCAGGGCGTCGATTTATCTGGATTTCTATTCCGACGCGGATCTGTAAAAAAGAAGAACGTACCCAGACCGTTGGGATATTTCCGCTTGTGTTTCCCAAAGGGCTGTGTGTATTTTCCCCGCCCGCAGGACCGGGAAGTATACGAAAATATCTCTGCGGCTTGGGCACGTCCGTTCTCCCACACTGCGGGGAACACACCAAAAAACGAGGAGGAAAAAACATACATGGCTTTACGACTGATCGTACAGGACGGCGACCCGATCCTGAAAAAGAAATGCCGCCCTGTCACCAATTTTGACGCGCGCCTGTCCACGCTGCTGGACGATATGATCGAAACGCTGGACGACGCGCACGGCTACGGCCTGGCGGGGCCGCAGGTGGGCATGCTGCGCCGTATTTTCGTGGCGCTGGATGAGCGCGATAAGCCGGAGGATGAGCAGGCGCAGGAGACATACGAGCCGGGGCACCTGGAATTCATCAACCCGGAGATCATCGCCCGCGAAGGCGACGCCGTGGGGGAGGAGGGCTGTCTTTCGTTCCCAGGCATCGGGGCCGAGGTACACCGCCCCGAAAAGGTGACAGTGCGCGCGTTCGACCGCACGGGCAAACCGTTCACGCTGACGGTCGACGGCATGCTTGCGCGGTGCGTCTGCCATGAGGCGGATCACCTGGACGGCGTTACAATCGTCGACGTGGCCGACCGCATCTTTGATCAGGAAGATGAGGAGGACTGACGTTTGAGGATTCTGTTTATGGGCACGCCGGATATCGCGGCGGCGGCGCTGTCGGCACTTGTGGAGGCCGGGCATACAGTCTGCGGTGCATATACGCGCGCCGATAAGCCCGTTGGGCGCAAACAGATAATGACGGCCCCGCCCGTCAAACAGTATGCCGAAGCGCACGGCATTCCGGTCTTTCAGCCGAAAACACTGCGGGAGGGTGCGGTGCGGGATACCATCCGGGAACTTGCGCCGGAACTGATCGTCGTGGTGGCCTATGGGCGCATCCTGCCGCCGGAGGTGCTGTCGATCCCGCCAAAGGGGTGCATCAACCTGCATGTGTCGCTGCTGCCGAAATACCGGGGGGGCGCGCCGGTGCAGTGGGCGGTGCTGAATGGGGACAGGCAGACGGGCGTTACGATCATGTATCTGGACGAGGGCTTGGATACAGGCGATATCCTGCGCGTCGCGCCGTTGGAGATCGGCGAGGATGAAACGTCCGGTGAGCTGTTCGAGCGCGTGACAGCCTTAGGGGCACAAACACTGCTGCGGGCGATTGACGACATCGCCGCCGGCACGGCACAGCGCACCCCGCAGAACCACGCCGAGGCGACAGCCGCGCCGCCGCTCACCAAAGAAATGGCACAGTTCTCCTTTGACGCCCCCGCGCGCAAACTCCATAACCTTGTGCGCGGCATGAACCCCTGGCCCGCCGCCTATTTCCTCTGCGGCGGAAAAAAGGTCAAAGTGCTGCGCACGCGGTGCGACGATGCGCCGCGCGCCGCGCCGGGCACAGTCTTTTCAACAAAGCCGTTGTGTGTGGCCTGCGCGCAGGGGGCGCTGACGCTGTTAGAAGTAGTGCCGGAGGGCAGCCGCCCCATGTCAGGCGAGGCGTGGGCCGCAGGCCGCCGCCTCTCCACAGGCGGCAGCGTGCTATAGGAAACAGGCGGTTTTCCCAAGAGGCAGTGCCTCTGCCCTAAATAGGGTGCGCGGCAATGAAATTGCCGCGCGTGATGGGTTTCCAAAGGGGGCTTGCCCCCTTTGGCGGAGTCCAGAGGCAGAGCCTCTGGGCAGGTCTGGGCGGCAGCCCAGCAGCGCCCGGCAGAAATTTCACAAAAAACTTTTTATTTTTGGGAATAAAACCACCTACTTCACTCGTATTAGATAAAGGGAAACGTGTATGAAAGATCCTCGGCGCGCCGCTGTGGCGGCGCTGATGCGTGCCGAACAGGGCGCGTATGCGAACCTTGTGTTGAATAAGGTGCTGAATGAATTTGATGGCACGCCGCGTGACCGCGCGTTCTGCACCGCTATTTTCTATGGCACGGTGGAACGGCTTGTCACCATCGACCATCTGCTCGGCCTCTTTGTAAACAGGCCGCTGGCGGGTCTGGACAGGGAAGTGCGCGCCATCCTGCGGTGCGGGCTGTATCAGGCGCGCTGGATGGACAGTGTGCCTGTGTCCGCGGCTGTCAATGAATCTGTCGTGCTTACGCGCGACATGGGAAAGGGGAGCGCCTGCGGGATGGTGAACGCCGTCCTGCGCCGCGCCGCCGCCGTCGACCTCGCCCGCCCGCACTGGCCCAATGAACCTGCGCGCCTCAGCGTGCAGTACAGCGTTTCTCCCGCCATCGCGCGGATGCTGTATAAGGCTTACCCCATCGCCTGCGAAGATATTCTGCGCACGACACTTGCGCCACCGCCCCTCTGTGTGCGCGTCAATACCTTGAAAACGGACGCAAGGTCTTTGGCCGCCGCGTTCAGGCGGCAGGGCATCACCGCCCGCGAAGCCGAAGCGCCAAACAGCCTGTACCTGAAAGACCCCGGCGATGTCACCCGCCTGGACCTGTTCCGGGAGGGTGCGTTCCATGTGCAGGGCGCGGCCTCACAACTGGCATGCGCGGCACTGGCTGTAAAGCCGGGGGAAACCGTGCTGGACCTCTGCGCCGCCCCCGGCGGGAAAAGCGCGCTGCTGGCGCAGGAAATGCAGAATACCGGCACGCTTATCTCCCGCGACCTCTCGCAGAACCGCCTTCCCCTGATAGAAAGCGCGCTTCGTCGGCTCGATATCACCTGCGCGCGCGTGGAGCAGGGCGACGCCACTGTCTTTGACGCTTCGCTGGAGGGCGCGGACGCCGTGCTGTGCGACGTGCCCTGCTCCGGCCTTGGCGTGATGGCGAAAAAACCGGATATCCGGCTCAAATCGCTGGCGACGCTCCCGTCGCTTATTGAGACCCAGCGCGCGATTTTGGAGACGGCGTCGCGCTATGTGCGGCCCGGCGGCAGGCTCGTCTATTCCACCTGCACGCTGAACCCCGACGAAAACGCGGGCGTTGTGCGGGCGTTCCTTTCGCGCCACACGGAGTTTTCCGCAAAGCGCCCCTCCAATGCTCCCAAGGGCGCGGTGGTAGAGGGCGGCTTGATGACGCTGCTGCCGCACCGCACGGGGATGGACGGTTTCTTCATCGCGATTCTTACAAAACAGTGACAAATTGTGAAAACTTTGAAATGACACCCCTTCCTCGGAAAGATTGTGATATAATGGAGCAGACAGGCATTGCCCTGGAGGGCACACGGGCCGCGAAGGGTTTCCCGTGTGTCCGCCCGCCCAGCGGGCGGGAGGATACACAAAAACGCGCGCCCATCACCTCCTATACCCAACCGAAGCTGGCGGCGCTGATGCGGGAACTGGGACAGCCCGCTTTCCGCGCAAAGCAGATCTTCCGCTGGCTGCACGGGAAGCAGGCGCGCACCTTTGAGGAAATGACCGACCAACCCAAAGCCCTCATCGCCGCGCTGCGTGAACGCTTTGTGATAGAGCGCCCGGAGATTGCCCGGCGTCAGGTCTCGCGGGACGGTACCATCAAGTACCTTCTGCGCCTGGCCGACGGCAGCGCCATCGAGACGGTATGGATGCGCTATTCCTACGGCAATACCGTGTGTGTCTCCACCCAGGTGGGATGCCGGATGGGCTGCCGCTTCTGCGCTTCTACACAGGGGGGCCGCGTAAGGGATATGACGGCGGGGGAGATTGCGGGCGAAATATACACCGCCGCCCGCGATACAGGAGAGCGCGTCTCGCATATCGTGCTGATGGGCATCGGCGAGCCGCTGGATAATTTTGATAACGTGATGGATTTCCTCTCTATTATCTCCTCCCCGGACGGCGCGAACATCGGCATGCGCAATATCAGCCTTTCCACCTGTGGCCTTGTGCCGGGGATAGAAAAGCTGGCGCGGCGCCATCTGGGGCTGACCCTCTCGGTCTCGCTGCACGCGCCCACGAACGAACAGCGCAGCGCGATGATGCCCATCAACGACGCCTAAGATCGGAAGAGCACACGTCTGAACTCCAGTCACGCACGGACATCTC
>CANCXY010000050.1 GCA_947381875.1 uncultured Clostridia bacterium
AAGGGGGCAAGCCCCCTTTGGAAACCCATCTTGCGCGAAAATTACATTTTCGCGCGACCTGGCAAGGGCATGGGCGGCGGGAGTGCCGCCCCCAAAACAGACGACAAAAGGAGGTCGATTTTCTATGCAGTTTGAAGCCATTACCCCTGCTGCCGGTGCGGCGGAGGCCCGCGCCCTGTTCAACGCCCTCTCGGCGGGTGGCGAGGTGCTGTACAAGCCCTTTGAAACCGACGAGGCGTTCGCGTCGTTCTTTTTGACAGACAGCAGCGCGCGCAAAACCGTCGCGCTGGGCGGTGAGGGCGCATTTGCCGCCGGGTGCTATGTGCCTGAAAGCGGCAAGGCCTATATCACCTTCGTGGGCGTGCAGCCGCAGGAACGCCGCCAGGGCAAGGGGCGCGCCATCCTGTCCGCGCTGGAAAAGGAGCTGACGGCCTTTTCGGGGGAAAAGAAATATGAGTGCAGCTTTTTCAACCCTATGAACCTTGTATGGAGCGTGCCCGGCTTCCCCGGCCACGACCACCCCAACGCGCCCGGCGTGGACGTGGCGTGCGGCGGCTATATCTTTTTGAAAAACTGCGGCTACCGCGACTTCGCCTATCAAAACTCCTATCATATCGACCTGCCCAGCTACCAGTTCCCGCCCGACATCCAGCAGCGCATCGCGCGGCTGAAGGAGCGCGGCATTGAGATCACCCTGTTTGACCCGGCCCGGCACACCGGCCTGGAAGAACTGGTGGAGGATCTGGATAACCCGCTGTGGCGCAAGGAGCTTTTGGGCAACGCCGCCAAGCCCGGCGGCGGGGACCCGCTGCTGATCGTGGACCAGGGCGGCAAGACCATGGGGTTCACTGGCCCCCTGGCGGTACAGCCCAGCGGACGGGGCTATTTCGCGGGCATCGGCGTACATAGCGCCTGCCGGGGCGGCGGCGCGGGCAAAGTTCTGTTCAGCAGCCTGTGCGCCTCGCTGCGGGATATGGGCGCGTCGTTTATGACACTGTTCACCGGCGAAACAAACCCCGCGCGCAATATCTACGAGGCGGCGGGCTTCCAGATCGTCCGCACCTGGGCGGATATGCGCAAGGAAATTTCATAAGGGAGGGAAATGTCTATGACAGAGGATGGAAAAAAAGTTCTGATGGCGATCGGCGGCCATATCGGGGACGCCGAGCTGACCTGCGGCGGCGTGCTGGCTACAGCCAGCCTGCGCGGCGACAAGATCGTCACCGTGGCGCTCACTGGCGGAGAGCGCGGCGCGCCGCCCCATATGTCCGTGGCCGACTATCGCGTACAGAAGGAGCAGGAGGCGCGCACCTTCGCGGAAATGCTGGGCGGCGAAGCCGTGGTGCTGCCCTATGTGGACGGCGAGCTGCCGGAGACGGAAGAAGTTAAGTTCGCAGTGTGCGACCTGATCCGCCAATACAAGCCCGACGTGCTGATGACGCATTGGAAAAACAGCATGCACAAAGACCATATGGTTACCCACCGCATCGTGAAGGACGCGCAGTTCTACGCGGGGCTGGCCACGATGGAACGCCCCCTGCCCCCGCACTATGCCGCCGGGCCGTATTACGCGGAAAACTGGGAGGACGCCGAGGACTATGTGCCCTATACCTATGTGGAAGTGACACCCGAGGGCTTCGAGCTTTGGTACAAGGCCATTTCCACCCACTGGTTCACAGTGCATTCCTCCAGCTTCCATTACCGGGACTATTACGCCACGCTGATGAAAATGCGCGGCTACCTGGCCAGGAAGGAGTACGCGGAGACCTTCACGATTGAAAAACGGGAACAAAGGGTCATCCGAACCGGTTTTTAAGCCTGCACACGGCGGGCTTGAAAATACAGGGTGTGGTCCGGGGTTCAGATCTGTTTTTTGTGTATTTCCCCGCCCCGCGTGCGGGGAAATACACAAAACGCCTGCTTTGGCCGCTCCCAAAATATATCTTCATGAAAAGGAGAAGAACCAATGAGACATACGAAACGATTTGCCGCTTTGATGCTGGCTGTCATGATGGCGCTCGTCCTGTTTGCCGGGTGCGGCGGAGGCACAAGCAGCAGCCAGTCCTCCAGCACAGGTTCCGATTCGCAGTCCCAAAGCTCCGGGTCCACGCAGTCCAGCAGCAGCGACTCACAGGATATGGCGGGCCTTGCGGGCGTAGAAAATGAGCTGACGATGCACATTGAGGGCGAGGTGGACAAGACGAAGACCCTCACCACGCTGATCGACTGCGATGCCTCCCCCGCTTTTAACGGCAACCCTTATGACGACGTGGCGGGCGCAAACTGGTCCATTCAGCCCTTTATGTTCGACTACCTGGCGTTCTTTTCGTCAATGCCCGAGCGCACGTTCAAGCTCTCGCTGATGGAAAGCTACACCTATGAGGACAAGGTGCTGACCATCAAACTGCAGCCGGGCCTGAAATGGAGCGACGGCAGCGCGCTGGACGCTGAGGACCTGATGACGAACTACTATTGCGACGTGAACGTCAGCCAGGTGTGGAACTACATGGATAAGCTGGAAAAGATCGACGACCTTACCGTGCAGCTCACCTTCAGCCAGGAAAGCCCGCTGCTTTTGAACCTCGCGTTCAATAACCCCATCCGCACACCGGATGAGATCTACGGCAAATGGGCCGAGCAGTACAAAGAAGTTGTAGAGACCATGCGCGTCTATGATGAGGAGACCATGCGCTGGAAGCTGACCGACGAGGGCAATGAAAAGGCGGCTGCCATCAAGCAGGACCTGCTCACCTATAAGCCCGCCCCCAACGAGGTGGTGTGCAGCGGCCCCTATGTCATCGACAAGTACAACACTTCCGAGATCCTGTTCACCGTGAACCCCGAATACCGCAAGGAGCCGCTCATCTCCTCCATCCGCGGCCTGCGCCCGGGCGATTCACAGGCGTTTGCCACAGCCATCCTCGCGGGCGAATACACCATCGAGAACGGTGGCCTGAATGTGGATATGTCCAACGAGATCGACAACAAGTATAAAGACACCCTGCGCAAGGTGTTTGTGCCGGAGTTCAGCTCCATCGGCTATGTGTTCAACACCAATGTGTACCCGCTTGACCAGCTTGAAGTGCGCCAGGCCATCTCTATGGCCGTGGACCGCACCAGCCTGCTGGCGGTGGCCGAGCCGGGCAGTTTCAGCGGCAGTGAACAGAACGCGGGCCTGCTGCCCTCCTTGGAGGATGCCTACACTTCCCCAGGCTTTGTAGATACCCTGACACAGTACAACTACGACCCCGACGCCGCCGCGGCCCTGCTGGAATCCATCGGCTGGAAGAAGGAGGGCAATCAGTGGGTAGACGCAAACGGCGAATCCCCGGAAATCTCCATCGCCACCATCAGCTCGTGGCCGTCCTTCATGATGACCGGCGAGGCCATGAGCCAGATGCTGACCGACTTCGGCTTCAACATCAACTTCCAGCCCATGGAATTCGGTGTATGGAACGACTTCACCAAGAGTGACGAAAAGATGATGGCCTGCACATTCATCGCGGCCGCCTCCTCGTATGCGTACCCGTGGGAGTGCTTCAACGACCTGTTCAACGCCAACAGCCGCACCGGCTGGCAGAAGTTTGAAGTGGGCGAGGACAAGGTGTACACCGACCCCACCGACGGCAAGGAATACAACGTTACCAAAATGCTCAGCCAGCTTTTCTCCACCAGCGACGAGACCGAGGTGCAGGATCTGACCCAGCAGCTCATGACACTGAGCAACCACCTGTGCGGCTATATCTCCGTGCTGGAAAAAACAGCCCCCTATCGCATCTATGACCCGAAGCTGAGCCTGGCGGATACAGAGCTGAACACCATCCAGCAGAACTTTACCTACTATGGCAACATCAACAACATCATTGCGAAGATGCTGCTGGACGACGAGATCTACTTTGTAAAATAATCGGATCGCTACCCTGTAACGCAAAGAGCCGGAGACCCGTTTCCCGGAGGGACTCCGGCTCTTATTGCAGCAAAGGGAGCGCCCGCAGTGCTTTTATGCCTATATTCCCCGCCTGCAAGGCGGGGAATATGCAAAAGCCCTTTGACCTGGGCACTCCCGTTATCAATCTTGCGGACACCGCAGAGAGGAAGGGACATATGGATCAATATTTGGCTGGTCTGACCACGGAAACGGTCAATCCGAACACGCGGAACATCGACATGTGCGAAACAGAGGATATCCTGCGCCTGATCAATGCGGAAGACGCCGCGGTGCCGGGGGCCGTGGCAAAGGAGCTGCCCCGCCTGGCACAGGCAGTAGACATCGCGTATGAGGCGCTGCACGGCGGAGGGCGTATGTTCTATGTGGGCTGCGGCACCTCGGGGCGCCTGGGCGTGCTGGACGCCTCGGAATGCCCGCCCACCTACGGCACCGATCCGGAGCTGGTGCAGGGCTATATCGCGGGCGGTGACGCGGCGCTGCGCACCGCCATCGAGGGTTCGGAGGACGACGCGGATGCGGGCGCGCGGCTCATCGCCGACCTGGGCCTGACACAGCGCGACGTACTGGTGGGCATCACGGCCAGCGGCTCGGCCCCCTTTGTACTGGGCGCGGTGGATGAAGCGCGGCGGCGCGGCGCGGCGTGCATCGCGCTTGTGAATAATCCCGCGTCCCGCCTGGCGGAGCTGTGCGATGTTGCCATTGCCCCCGTGGTGGGGCCGGAGGTGATCATGGGCAGCACGCGCATGAAGGCGGGCACAGCGCAAAAGCTGGTGCTGAACATGCTCTCCACCTCGGTGATGATCAAAATGGGCAAGGTGTACCACAACCTGATGGTAGACCTGCGCGCCACGAACCGCAAGCTGCGCGACCGCTCAGTGCGCATTATCTGCGCCGCGACGGACGTTTCCCCGGCGCAGGCGGCGGACTACCTGGAACAGGCAGGCGGGCAGGTCAAGACCGCGATCATGATGATCGGCACCGGGCTGGCCCGCGCCGATGCTGAAGCTGTCTTGAATGGCAGCGGAGGCCGCTTGGCGCAGGCCATAGAACAGTGCCGAGCAGCGCATGCTTAAACACAATCCCCTATCCCCCGGCAGCGGCCCTTGCGGACCGCTGCCTTTTGCGCGCTCTCCCAACAAAACCGCATTGCGGCGCAACACTGAGCCTGTCCAAAAAGAGGAAAATATTTTCCATGTTCCCCCGCCTTACAGGGGAGGCAATATCCATCTCCTCTCAGCAAGGCGCGCGAAAATGCAATTTTCGCGCATAACGGGATTCCAAAGGGACTGCGTCCCTTTGGCGGAGTCCAGAGGCAGCGCCTCTGGGCAGGTCCGGGCGGCAGCCCGGCTATGCGCCGCAGAGCGTCAGGTAATGGCGCAGTACGGCCAGGCCCGCTTCGCCGCTCTTTTCGGGATGGAACTGGCAGCCGATCACGCGCCCGCGCTGTGCCGCCGCGCACAGGGAGCGCCCGCCGTATTCCGCTTCCGCGAGGCGGTCGGCGGCGCGGGCGGGTTTGGCCTCGTAGCTGTGGACAAAATACATTTCTCTGTTTTCAGGCACGCTGGCGAATACTGTGCCTGCGAAGGTGCGCCCGGCGGGCGGACGCACGGGTTCCCAACCAATATGGGGTACGCGCTGCGGCGTGCCCTGGGCGTCTGTTTCAGGGATGCGCTCTACGCGGCCTGGGATGAGACCGAGACCGGGGTGCGGGCCGAACTCCTCGCTTTCGTCAAACAGCATTTGCATACCCAGGCAGATGCCCAACAGCGGCGTACCCGCAGCGCATTTTTCCTGTATCACATCTATCAGCGAGAGCGCTGCTAAGCCCTTCATGCCGTCCTCAAACGCGCCCACGCCCGGCAGGACAAGCGCCTGCGCCGCCGATACCGCCGCGCGGCTGCCTGTCACTTCTGCCTGCGCGCCGCATGCCTCTAACGCTCTGCGCACACTCAGCAGGTTGGACAGGCCGTAGTCGATCACTGTTACCTTCATGTTTTCCGCACCTCTATTTCCTGTGCGCGGATGCCCGCTTTCATCTGCTGCACCGTCGTCTTTTTGTAGTGGAACACGCTCGCCACCGCTACCGCCGAGGCCCCTGCGCGGGCGGCGTCTGCGGCGTCCTGCGCCGAACCGCACCCACCTGAGACAATCACCGGCACCGGCACCGCCTCGCATACCGCGCGGATGAGCGGACAGTCCATGCCCTGCTCAAACCCTTCCTTGTCTACGCTGGTGAGCAGTATCTCCCCCGCGCCCAGCAACACGCCGCGTTTTGCCCATTCCACTACATCCTTGCCGGAATGCTCGCGGCCATTATCGTAATAGGCTTCATAACCAGCGCCGTCCCGACGCTTTTTGGCCTCGATGCCCAATACCATACACTGGCTGCCGAACGCCTGCGCCACCTGCGTGATGATGCGCTCGTCCTTGATGGCGGCAGTGTTGATGGCCGCTTTGTCCGCGCCCATCTGCAAAATCGCGCGCACGTCGTCGACACTGCGCAGGCCGCCGCCCACCGTGATGGGGATGAATACGTCGTCAGTAGTGCGGCGCACAATGTCGGAGAGGTTGTTGCGGTTGTAGAGGCTGGCGACAATATCCATATAGAGCAGCTCGTCGATGCCCTGCCGGTAATAGTCCACCGCGAACGCGTGCGGGTCGCCCATCTTTCGCAGGCCCTCTAACTGGATGCCTTTCACAAGATAATTGTTTTTTACGTCTAAACGGGCGATCAGGCGGATCTTCTTTTGCAAGGCCCTCTCCCCCTTACTCTGCGTCCGGTACGCCGTAATGGCATTCCGACTCGCCTGTGAACGGCTGTGCGCGCAGTTTCCATCGACCGTCCCGGTACTGCCAGATGTGCGGGGAACGGAATCGGTCGGCCAGGTGCATGAAATAGTCCCGGTCCATTTTAGGCTGCTCGAACCACTCTTTGGCGCGCGGGAAATGCTTTTCGTCCAAGGAGAGGTAGTCCCATATCTCCTGTTCAAAGCGCGTGGGAAATTCGCCATCGTACCGCTTGCACAGCGCCACGCCCTCCTCGCGCGTGATCTCCTCGTTGCGTATCTCCTGCGCGGCATCGTAGGTAGTGCGGCCCACGCCGTATTTGATATAGGTCGTATAGTAGAAGAAATCGTCGATTTTGTCGTCGATAGAGTTGTATTTGGAATAGGTGCCTTGCGTGCGTTCGGGGCTGGGTTTGAATCCGCCATGCTCCACCGCATAATAATACGCGCCCTGCGGGTGCCATTTGAGGTAATAGCCCAGGTAGTGTACCTGAATATGGTTTTTCTCAATGTCGGAGGTGTCACTGGGCAAATAGAGGGCCAGGTCGGCGGGATCAAGGCCGAAATCCTCCTTGAGCTGGCGGAGCGAAACGCCGCCCAGGTAGATGTTGTCCGGCGTGTTGGTGGCGAAGAAATGCTCGTCGCGCAGCGCTGATTCGTTATCCGCGATCGGGTTGCCGAATTCGGCCTCATTCTCGCCGTAAAACACAAGCGGGATGCCGAATTTCGCCGCCATCTTCGGGGCAAGCTGCTTCTGGCCGAGGATGAATGCCTGGAACGGATGGAACAGGTTTTCGGTGGCAAGGCGCGTGAGGAGGCGGTGTGTCATGCCGTTGGGCGTACACAGGTAATTGTCAAAGCCCGCGTGGATCCACGCCTCGAAATTTTCCCAGCCCCAGGGCGTGTATATATGCGGGGCCCAGGTGACGGTGAGCGGGTGCATGCCGAACTTGTATTTCAGCATATGCGCCGCGTAAAAGCTGTCCTTGCCACCGGAGCCGGGCACAAGGCAGTCGTAGCTGCCGTCTGTTTTGCGGAACCTGTCGCACAGCTCGCGGAGCTGGCGCTCGCGGTCGGCCCAGTCGATTTTGCCCGCCTTGTTGTGGCAGGCATGGCACGCGTCGCACACGCCGTCCTCCTGGATGTGCATGCTCTTTTTGACGCTGTGGATGGTGTGTTCAAACTCATAGCAGGAATTGGGCTTCTGGTTTGTCATCACACATTCTTTGCAAAATTGCACATGGCGCGGCAATCCATATTTTACCACACGGGACTGTTCGGGGATATCGGGAGCGTAAAGGGCGTAGTCAATAGGGGTATAGCGGGGATAAGGCTGCATGACGATCTTCTCCTTTCACACAAAAAACCGCCCGGCGGTTGTCCTCCGGGCGGCGTCTTTGCCGTCTGCGGATTCTATTGTAGCACATTTTTCACGCTGCCGCAAGATATTTTCGACAAACACTTGATTTTGCGTGCGGAATGTGTATAATAGATAAAGTACAGAGACGATACCCGACGCGCCGGTGTGTCGGAATGGTAGACGAGGCAGACTCAAAATCTGTTGTCCGCAAGGATGTGTGGGTTCGAGTCCCACCACCGGCACCACGAAAAAGCCGCCCTATATCTGATTTTAGGGGCGGTTTTTCTTTTGCAATAACACACTTTATAACACACTTTAGGTTTTACACACCTTTTCGCCCCAAAAACGATGCCCCGCTTTGTGTTCATCGTGCAAAGCGGGGTTCTGGTTTTGGCGCGAGAAATTTTCATAGTGACGGCGTGAACCTCAGAGCGGCGAAGGGGGAGGGGGATAGGCCCCCTCCCGATGGGGCCTCTATCGGAATGTCATTTTCTGGTTTGTAGGTTTTTGTAGGTTTTTGATTTCAACATTTTTCAACATCCGCCATCTATCGCAAATTGTTTTCAGGTTTTTTCAGGTTCCTCGCCGATGCTGTACGCTGTCTTAATAGCTTTTTCCCTTATGCCTCCGCTTTGCTCTCATGGACAATCGTCCCGCACTGTCTGCAATAAATGGACGTGCCGTAAAGGTCAAGCTGCCCATCGGCCGCCATGTCGGCAAGGTCGATAGGGAATTCCTTCCCACAGCGCGGGCATTGCGTGTAAACGTTGTCGGCTTCAATCGCGAGCTTCTTTCCCTTGTGCTTCAGGTAAAACATCCTTTCCACCCCCTTTCCAGTTCCTATACACCCCCAGCAGCCCCCAGCGCTCCAAATCCTCTATGATGCGTTCCTGCGCGCTGCCGCCGCTTTTCCATGCGGAAAAACCTGTTCCCTGGTACGCATGGCGGCTGATGATCTCCTCGCGGTACTGCTCCAGACGGTGGCGGTTCCCAGGGCCGCGCATATGGCGAAGCCCGTTGTGCTCCATCTGGCCGACGTAGGAGACGGAAACGCCCCGTTCGGCGGCAATATCGCCCTGTGTGCGGCCGTCGTAATACCGCGCCCGGATGGTGGACGCCTCGTGCGGCGGGATAGCGGCCAGGCATTCATCAAGCGCACTGTGAAGCTGCTGGATGAATATCCGTTCCTCGGCCTGGGCGAACGGCTGCAAAGCGGAGCTGTCCGGGACGGTATCGGCGAAGGCCAGGCCGTCCGGCTCGTCGGGGGAGAGGGGGCGGTCGAGGCTGTCCGCGAGGGGGAGAGGGTCGAGGCGCTGCCGCTGTGTGCGCAAGCCGAGTATGGTAAAGAACATGCTTTTCATGGCATACGGCAGGAACGTTGTAAACGCGCCCCGCTTTGGGTCGTGCAGCGTCGCCGCCTGCTCAATGGCGAAGTAGCTTTCCTGTTCCAGATCTTCAAAGGTCACGCCTGACGCCGCCATGCGCGCCCGGCTGCCAGGGCTTGCCGTGAGCCTGCGCAGCAGGATTGCCAGCAGGCCCCGGTTCCGCTCATAGAGCGCCGCCAGCGCGTCGCGGTCGCCCGCTTTGACGCGCCTGACAAGCGCCTCATTCGTTTCTTTGTCTGTACACATTGCGCCGCCCTCCCTGCGTGTGGTATAATGTCCTTGCAGGGAGGGGCGGTTTTTGAGGGTGCCAAAGTGGGGGACTATTATGAGATTTCTTCGATAAGCGCGGTCAGTTCGCTCATCAAATGCGTTGCCACATAAAGCAAACCCATATAAGCATCTTCGCCATATTCGCTGCCGTTGCTGATTGCGATAGAAATAATGGCGTCAATACCACTGCGCAGGTTGTTCAGTTCTTCAGCCATCACTTTTCGGCCCATTCCTTTCCACCCCCTTTCACGTCGGAGAGAAAGCCCACGGCGGTGGACACCACGCCCAGCAGGAACCCGAAAACGATTGCCGCGATATATGTACCCATTGAAAAATCCTCCATTTCCCTGTGCCGCTTTGCGTGTTACCGCGCGCAAAGCGGCTTTTCCTTTGTGCGGTCATGTGCCCTCCATGAAATAATCCAGCCACTGGGCGCGGTCGATATGGAGCAGCGTGCCGATCTTCCGCATATCCTCGGTATCGAACGGCTGGTGCCCGTTCATGCGGCGGGTGATATAGGTGTTCCCTTTTCCTGTCTCACGCGCAAGATCCGCCTGCGTGACCTCGGCCTCATACATGGCCGCTTTCAGCTTTGCAAATTTCCTTCTTGCCATTGCCTTTTTCCTCCTTCCGGGAATGTCCCCGTATTTTCGGGTCTTCCCTCTGTGTTTTCGGTGGTATGCGGTCGAATGCGTTCACACCGCTGGCAGTCGCAGCGCTCCCCAGGGTCGAGTGCGGCGCCGCAAAGCGGGCAGATGCGGTACATCATGTACGGTCAGCCCCCTTTGCCTGTTTGAGGCCATCCGGCTCCAGAATAAGCACAGTGTCGGCCTGCTCGGCCAAAAGCGTCAGCAGGCACCCGCCCTCCGGCCTGTCGTGGAATCGGTCGGGGCAGTCCCGCTCGCATGGCTGCCCGTCTATCGGGCATGTTACAATTTGCATTTTCGGCTCCTTTCCGGCGAACATCTCCACAAGGGTGACGCTTCGCCTTGCACAAAATAACTGTCATCTTCGTCACCCAGCGTCACCTTTTGGGTGACAGCGGGTGACAGTGGGTGACGATAGGTGACAGTAGTGTACGAAATGTACGTTGTTTTTTGTATACGCGCGCGTGCGCGCGCGAGGTTTGTTCAATCGTCCATCTTTGCCTGATATTCTTTCGGCACTTCGTACCGCTCGATGCAGATGCCGCGGGCGTCTTTCCTGCGGTGCCCCACCGTCACAATCAAACCGTCGTTCTGTTGCAGCTCCCGCAGCAGCGGGCCGGACAGCTTCGCTTTTAAGTCTGCTGTGGAGTAGAACGGCGGGAACCCCAGCATCTTTGCGCCGGTGTTCTTTACATCCTCATAGCTCCAGAAGCCGCCCTCCGGCTTGTCTGTGATAAGCTGGTTCAGCACCTGCACAAGCGGCTCCCGCTCGTAGGGGATGCCCTTTTCCTTGCGTTTCACGATGGCGGTTAAATCGTCGGCAGTCAGCTCACTGAAGCCCTTCCAGTGTACGCCGCCGCGTTTGCCGATGGTATATACAAGGCTCTTGCCTTTGGGCGCGTTGGAGCATTTGACATGCAGCATGACGCATTCCTCCTCATTGTCCGGGTTTCGTATCAGATGCAGGATGCTCCGCATGGATGCTGGGATGTCGACGCTGCCAAGCGAACGGTTCACGGGCGATTTGTCCCCGGCGCTCTTTACCGTGTGGGCAATGATGGCGCACGCGCAGTCTTCCCGCTCGCAGGTATCAAACAGCTTTGCCAGCTGTGGCCGCGTCTCGTTCGGCCGGAACATATCGACGCCTGCGCCGAGGAACGCCTGAAACGGGTCGAAGAGAATCAGCTTCGCGCCCACCTGCCGGATCATTGCTTCAATTTCCGGGCTTGCGAACGTCAGCCCCGCCGCATTGGTGACGAAATGGCACCGGCTCAAATCGCCCCCGTCCTCCTCAATGCGCCCGCGCAGTACTGCGAGGTCGTCTTCCACGGACAGGATGATTACATTGCCGGGCGCTTCTATCGGCATATCCAGCAGCGGCCGCCCCGTGGAGACGTGCGCCGCAATCGCACACATGAACGCCGTCTTTCCCGTGCCGTTGTCTCCTTGAATCAGTGTCCCCTTGCCGCGCTGGAAATAGGGCGCAAGCGTCCAGCGCGGGGGCTCGTAGGGCACGGCGCTTGCCGGTATCAGCGCGGGCCTGTGCGCCGCTTTGCCCGTTCTGGGCGGCTGTGGGGCGGTTCCGCTTTGCGGGGCTGCCGCGTCACCGGGTGCGCCGATGGCACCCTCCCAGTCCAGCGCACGGCCCTCCCCGCGGCTTTGCGAACGCCGCTCTTTGTAGTCGGCATCGTCCCCCGCTGCGGTGCGGGCGCAGCTCTTTACAGCTATGTCAATCGTGCGCGGCAAATAGTCCTTGCGCAGCAGCTTCTTTCTGTGCGCCTCGTCCTTGCCCTGACAGTGCGGCGAGGTGAAAAACGCGTCCCGCATAGCGGCAAAATCCGCGTTGCACCAGTAGGCCAGCTTGTTCATCAGCGCCATATCGTCGGTGCTTTCGTTGCCGTTCGGCCGCTCACCGTTCCACAGCGCGGCGAATCTTGTGTCTTTCTCAAGGCCAATCGCTAAGTAGTCCTTGTCCCCGGATGGCAAAGCGGGTGCGGGCTGTGCGGGCGTCTGCTGCCCTTTGGCGGCGTCGGCCTGCAATTCCCTATACAGCGCGTCGACGGCCTCCTGCGCGTCCCTGATGGGCTTCGGCGCGCCGTCCCATGCTTTCCCGGTAAAGGTGAAGTACCGGGCGCGGTCGTACATTTCGGCGCGCGGGCGCTTGATATTCGCGGGCAGCGTCCCCTTACAGAGGATGTGCAGCCCTTCCCCGCTGGGCGATCTCTCTGTGTAGCTGTCAAAGCGGCGCACCCATTCCGCCGCCCAATCGTCCAGGGCGCCGCCCTGTATACAGTGGTCGAAGTCCACACCGACAACCCCGCCGCCCCCGGCAAACTCAAAGCCGATCCCCTCATAGCGCCCCGCCTGCACGGCCCCCGCGGCCTCGCTGAACGTCGCCCAGGTATCGGGTACGCCCGCTTTGGCGCGCTGGCCGGTGCGGGGGTCGTAGGGGCATTTGCGGTTTGCCTCGCCCGGCTTGCCCCAGCATACCCACTGGCACAGCTCATGCAGCGGGGCCGGGACGTGCAACTTATCGGCCATGCGCTACCTCCCCGTCGAGCATGGCGCTCAACTGTACGGCGGCCTTGGTCAGGGCGTCAGCCATGTAGACGAGCGCATCAATCGCATATTTGTCCGTCTTCTCGGCGACGCTGATAGCCACGATGTTCAGGGCGCGGGTCCCGCACTCTATCCGGTTCGCAAGATCTCTGATTTCATCCATTATGCCCTCACCGCCTTTCCGGGCGGCTCCAACACCGCGCGTATCGCGTCGTAGGTCATGCCGCAATCAAGCAGCGTGCATACCTGCGCCTCCCGCTTTGTCACCGCCGCAAGCTGCTCGGCGTCCAGATTCCGCAGCGCGTCTTTGCCTCCCGCTTTGCGCAGCTGTGTGGCTGTCTTGCCCACGGCGGCCTTGTAAATCAGGTTCGTGTAGGTGGCGAAAGCGTGGCCGTGCATCCGTTCGTTTTCCCCGCTGTCGCGGATCGCGTCCGTCAAGGCGCGGCGGATGGGCGCTTTTACCGCGCGCTGGGCTTTGCGGCGCTCTATCTCCTGCCGGGCTTCAAAGAAATCATGCACAAGCGCTTTCTTGAATGCCCGAACCGGGGGAGTGTTTTTCAGGTAGGTGATAAGTAACGTCGCCTGCTGTTCGTTCAGGTAGTAGACTTTGCGGTATTTCGTGCCGCTCTCTGTTGGAGCTGCTTCGTTTTCAAAACGAAGCAGCCCAAACTCCGAAAGGTCTTCTTCGTGCTGCTGAATCAGTCGGTTAATATGCTTGTGCTGCACCTGCGCATACTCCGCCACCTTGTCGGCGGTCGTGTACGGCTCCATCTTCGAGCCGATGGGCTTTATCAGCACAAGCCCCAATGCCTCATTGCTCATGCGTGCGCTCCTTTCGCATATAATCTGCGTATAGCAGAAATAAGCATTGTAAATCTTGTCTGTTTTTTCTCTCAAAACTCTTTTTTCGCATACACCCCGATTCCTCTCGAAACAATGATGCCGCTAAAGCGTTTTTTCACATGCAAGAATGTTAATCGCCTTTTTGTCTGTGAAAGCCATTCCTTGCTGACAGGGGTTAGTAGTGATATAATGGTATTAACTCATACTGAAGGGGGCTTTCCTGTGGAAGTTTTTCTTGCATTTGCGCCGCCAATCATAGCGGCGGTTCTTACCTGCTGGCTTACATGGCATTTCACGACGCGGCATAAGGGGAAACCATCTTTTACGGTTGAATGGAAGATTGTGGTTTCCTGTCGCCGCTCTGAAGACGCTCCTTTATCGCCTTTGCCCCCTCCGTCATCATCACACGGATAATTTCCGCGTAGGAGCAGCGGCAATACTCCCGTGTTCTGCGCAATTCAAGCACAGCTTCGTCAAGCTCCTCGGTCAAATAAATTGTGAGGCGCTTGTAACATAGGTTTTTTGTCGGCCTTGCCATTGTTGGCTTTCACCTCCCTTGTTTCCCGCTTTGGTCAGGCGCGGGTGGTAGCTTGTGGGGACAGGCCGAGAAGATAGTCTATAGGCTGCCCCGTCATATCGTGCAGTTTTTCGAGGATGGTTGAGGGAATCGACGCCCCGCGAATATACGCATTGTATGTTTTTTGTGTAACGCCGAGTTGCGCGCACATGTCCGTCTTGGTCATCTGCAACCGCCCCCGTTCTGCCTCAATATTTACGCGATTTTTCATTACATCACCTCCTATCCACATTTTGTGGATTAAATACAGTATAATACACATAGTGTGGTTTGTCAAGGAAAATTTTCCCCATTTTGTGGATTATTCTCTTGACAATCGGTATTTTTTGTATTATGCTGAATAACAAGAAAACCCTATAGATATAAAAGGGAGGGTTGTCTCATGTATGAAAGATTAAAATCTTTCCGCGAGTCCTTGGGCATGACACAAGCAGAATTTAGCAAAACGTTGGGCCTTGCAAAAACCACTTATAACAATTACGAAACAGGAATACGGGAACCAAAATCAGACTTCTGGACAGCAATCGCGCAAACTTATGATGTCACGATTGATTATTTGATGGGATTCAGCAATAACCCATATCCCTCCAATAAGGTAGTGCTAAGCATTCCAGAAGAAACACACATAAAAAAATACCGCACTCTTGATGGGTACGGTAAAGATATAGTCGATACTGTCCTTGACAAAGAATCCGCCCGCTGCACCGCCCAGAAAGCCCGCGCCGCGCGCTGTCAGACGGAGGAATCAGCGGAGACAGGGGCGGAAAGCGCGCTGTACTACTTCCCCATATACGAAAGCCCCATGAGCGCAGGCACAGGCCAGCTCGCGGGGCAAGAATATCCACAAACGACGCCGCTTATAAAAAAACCGCCGCACGGCGCTTCCTACATTGCCCCCGTGAGCGGGGACAGCATGGAGCCGACCTACAGCGACGGCGATTTGCTTTTTATCCAGGCGACGCCGGAAATAGAGGTCGGGCAGGTTGGTGTATTCCTGATGGACGGCCAGCAATGGGTAAAGGAGCTGGGCAGGGGCGTGCTAATCTCCCACAATAAGGATTACCGACCCATCCCCATGACCGAAGACATCACCTGTCAAGGGCTTGTCCTGGGCGTGTGTGATGAGAGCTATTTTCAGTGATGTTTTCCGCTTTGTGGAGATACATGGCTACGGTTCCACAGCGACCCCGCATAGGGTAGTATGCGTAAGACGCTTAACATACTTGTACAAGTATGTTTTTGCCTATAACAGCCATGCCGGGCAAGCGGCTTGGAGAATATGGGAGGAAAGGAAATGGTTGACGTTATGACAGATAAGCAGTTCAAAACGATTCTGGAGATGGTCGATATGATCCTTGACGGGTGCAAGGATATTGAGGAAGCGAAACAGAAAGTACAGAAACTCATTGAGAACCAAAGCGGGAAAAAAGAGGAATGACACGGGGGCGGCCTTGCCGCCGCCCCTCTTTTTCCGGGTATGATACCCAATACCAAAAATACCTTTAATACCTAAAATCGGTCTAACCAGATATTTTAGGTATTAAAGGGAATAAAGGTATTAGGTACAGGCCATGAAAACCCGTTCTTCTCCCGTACCCCTAAATAGCAGTAATCGCAAAAATAGCAAAACCGGCACCAGAGCGCAGGCCGGGATAGAGCACAAAGGAGGCGCAAAGAGTGAGCAGCAGGGAATTTGCCAAAAATCTGATAGACCATGTGCCGGAAAGCAAGCTGCTTTACGTTGTATCTTATTTGCAAGGCG
>CANCXY010000051.1 GCA_947381875.1 uncultured Clostridia bacterium
GCCTCGGCGCCGGCCCGGGCGGCCGCCCGGCGGCGTCCAGAGGCAGGGCCTCGGGCAGGTCCGGGCAGCGCCCGGCAGGATTCCAAAGGGCGGCGCCCTTTGGGTCACGCCTGCGGCTCCGCCGCTGGCGTGACAGGCGGCGCGGGGACGGGGGGATTGCCGGGTTCGGCGGCGAGCTTGCCGCCCAGGAAGCCGGAGAGGACGCTGGCGAGGTCGACGCCGGTACTCTCTTTCAGGCCGTCCGTCACCTGGGTGACGGTCTGCATGATGTCGCGGGTGAGCTTGGCGGAATTGCCGTCGCCGTACATGGTGATCTTGTCCACCTGGGCGAGGGGGGCGGCGGCGTTTTTCACCACATCGGGCAGGGCGTTGAAGTACATTTCCAGCACGGCGGCGCGGCCCATCTTTGCCATCGCCTCGGCTTTCTTCTCGACGCCCTCGGCCTCCGCAAGGCCCTTCGCGCGGATGGCTTCGGCTTCCGCCAGCGCTTTCGCGCGGATACCTTCGGCCTCCTGCTCGCGGGCGTATTTTTCGGCGGCGGCCTGCACCTTCATGGCCTCGGCCTGCTGTTCCAGCTCATACTTTTTGGCCTCGGCCTCGCGCTGGCGCTCGTAGAGGTCGGCGTCGGCTTTCTGCTGGCGAGCGAAGCGGTCGGCCTCGGCCTTTTTCTTCACCTGCGCGTCCAGCGACTGTTCCATGACCTCGGCTTCCTTCTGCTTCAACAGGATTTCTTTTTCCTGCTTGGCGATGTTGGCCTCGGCTGTGGTAATCTCAATGGATTTGCGCTGTTCCTCCTCCTGAATGCGGTAGGCGGCGTCGGCCTCGGCTTTCTTGGCGTCGCTTACCTTTTTCAGCTCGGCCTCGCGGATGGCAAGTTCCGTCTTTTTCTGGGCGATCTCCTGCGCGGCGGCCACCTCGGCGTCATTGGACTCCTTGCGGGCGATAGCGCGCGCTTTCGCGATCTCCTTCTCGCTGACGGCGCGGGAGATAGCGGCGTTTTTCTGAATTTTGACGATATTATCGACGCCCAGGTTTTCAATGACCGCGCTGTCGTCGACAAAGTTCTGCACGTTAAAACTGACGATATCCAGCCCCATAGCGGCGAGGTCCGGTTCCGCGTTTTCCTTCACGAGGTTCGCGAATTTCTGGCGGTCGGAGACCATCTCCTGAAGCTCCATTTTGCCGACGATCTCGCGCATATTGCCTTCCAGCACTTCGCGGGCGACGCTGGCGATATAGTCGACCTTGCGGTTCAGAAAGTTCTGCGCTGCCAGGTTCAAAAGGTCTGGCGTGTCGCTGATCTTGACGTTGACGGCGGCATCGACTTTGATGTTGATATAGTCGGCTGTGGGCACGGCGCTGGACGTTTTCACGTCGATCGGGATAAGCTGCAAACTCAACTGGTCCTTTTTCTCAAAAAACGGGATTTTAATGCCCGCTTTGCCAATCAGCACCTTCGGCGTCTTGCGCAGGCCGGAGATAATGTAGGCGGTATCGGGCGAGGCTTTCACATACCCCGTCGCAAAAATAAGGATAAGGAGCAGCACGACAACAGCGACAGGCGCAAGTATCGTAACCAAAAACGTAGTAGGCATAAGTACCCTCCTTCTCTTTCACGGGCGTTTCCAACGCCCGCCGGGCTGCCGCCCGGACCTGCCCAAAGGGCGCTGCCCTTTGGAATCCTGCCAGAGGCTCTGCCTCTGGACTCCGCCAAAGGGGGCAAGCCCCCTTTGGAATCCCATCATGCGCAAAAACGTTGTTTTTGCGCGCCCTGTTTTGGAGGATGGGCAAGATATGGGGATAATTTTGCGATTTCCCCCGCCCAGCGGGCGGGGGGGATTCAAAGGCGGTTTATTTCTCGGAAACAGTTTCTTTGGCGGCGGCTAACAGGCCCGTCAGGTTCTGGATCTCGCTGGGGATGATGAGCTTTGTGGCCTTGCCGTCGGCTACCTTCTGGAGCGCTTCAAGGCTCTTGAGGGCAAGCACTTTGTCGTTGGGCGCGGCCTCGTTCAGCAGGCGGATGGAATCCGCAAGCGCTTTCTGGACCTCTATAATGGCCTGCGCTTCGCCCTGCGCCTCACGGATGCGCTGTTCGCGCACAGCGTCCGCCCGCAGGATGGCGCTCTCCTTCTCGCCTTCGGCTACCAGGATGGCGCTGCGCTTCTCGCCCTCGGCCCGCAGGATGCTCTCACGGCGCTGGCGTTCGGCCTTCATCTGCTTCTCCATCGCGTCCTGGATCTCCGCCGGCGGGATGATGTTCTTGACCTCGACACGGTTTACCTTGATGCCCCACTTGTCAGTGGCCTCATCGAGGATGGCCGTGATCTTCGTGTTGATGGTGTCGCGGCTGGTGAGCGTGTGGTCCAGCTCCATGTCGCCGATGATGTTGCGCAGCGTGGTCGCGCACAGGTTCTCAATGGCCGAGAGCGGGCGCTCCACGCCATAGGTGAACATCTTCGCGTCCGTAATCTGGAAGAATACAACAGTGTCGATCTGCATTGTCACGTTGTCCCGCGTAATCACAGGCTGCGGCTTGAAATCCACCACCTGCTCCTTCATGGAGACCTTTTTGGCAATGCGTGTGATAAACGGCGTCTTGAAATGGAACCCCGCGTTCCAGGTCGTGCTGTAAACGCCCATGCTCTCAATGACGTAGGCATACGCCTGCGGCACGATTGCGATGTTCGATACCACGATGATCAGCAAGATCACCAGCAGAACAATAAGAATGATGGGAAACGGCATGATGATTCCTCCTTTATTTCTGCGCCCGCGTATGCGGGCGCTGGATTCCTGTGATTCGCCTGCGCTCTGGTGCTGGGATCCAGACACCCTCAGCGCAAACAGGATGGGTTTCCAAAGGGGCTGCGCCCCTTTGGCGGAGTCCAGAGGCAGCGCCTCTGGCAGGTCCGGGCGGCAGCCCGGCCTATACGACGACGGGTTCGCGGGATGCTTCCGCCTCCGGCGCTTCCGGCTCCGGGGTTTCTTCCGGCACAGCCTCCTCTACGGTGGAGCTGGACGGTTCGGGCGCTTTCGCCGCGCTCAGCGCTTTACCAGGAGGGTCGCGCCGTCTATGTCCAGCACTTCGCACAGCGCGCCTTCCTCCAGGGCTTCGCCGCTATAGGCCTGCCAGTCCACGCCGTCCAGGCGCACGCGCCCCGCCGCACCCGGCTGGATGGCGGCGATTACCCGCGCCTTGCGGCCTACGTTGAGGTCCGCGTTCGTGGGTACGGGACGCCGGTGCCGGAGTTTCTGCGCCAGCGGCTTCGTCGCTATGACCGCCACCGCGCTTACCACGCCGAATACGATAAACTGTACCGTCCAGGACCCGGTGAACGCGGTGGTGATGAGCGCCGCCCCCGCGCCAATGGCAAACCAGATGCCAACCAGATTCACCGTCGCTGCCTCCAGCACGATGGATGCGATGAGCAGCAGCAGCCAGACAAATTGTGCTGTTGTGAATGTCATCTTTTTCCTGCCTTTCTGCCGCGTCAGCGCGCGGACTTCGTTGGTGGGGAGCGTTTTTACTGGTTCTTCCCCGCCTCCGGCGGGGAAGAACCGCGGGATTTGCCGCTTCCCGCTGTTCCCCCTCCCTGCGGGCGGAGGAACATATGAAAGCGCTTCCGCTCCGAATTTTGGGTTTCGGGCCCTTCCCTCTCTCGCGATGGTATTAGTATACCATATTGACAACCGTTTGACAAACCGCGAAATTGCCCGATTTGACGGGATTCGGACGGTTTGGGGCGGATTTCACACGCTGCGGCCCCCGCGCACAGCCGGGCGGGGCGGGGCGCGGGCGCGCCCGATAGGGCTTTCTTTTCCCCTGCCCGCAGGGTGGAAAAACACAGAAAAGTCTGGTTTGCTTTTGTGTTCTTCCTCTTATATATCCTATTATAGTAGATAAACGCGGGAAAGGCAAACAAATCTTTCGTCCTGAGGGTGGAAATTCTGTGAAATTTCTGGTGCTTTCGCCCAAATCCGCGCCGGGGGAATGGAAAAGAATCGGCGAAAATACATCTTGTTTTTCCCGGCCCAGTCCGGTACAATAGATATATATTTTTTCTTTTTGGGCGCAGGCTGCCCGGATTTGCGGCATTTACGGGACAAGCCCCGTTTTGCACAGGGTCGGCGTCCGCACCGCCGGTGTGGGCTGTATCCCATCCTGTTTTGTTAGCTGTGAGGAGGAAACGTATGGAAAATCTCTTTCACCTGAAGGAAAACCGCACCGACGTGAGGACCGAGATCATCGCCGGGCTTTCGACGTTCATGACGATGGCGTACATCATCGCCCTGAACCCGAACCTGCTGACGAACTTTGACGTGGGTTCCGCGCTGTGGAACGGCGTGTTCCTGGCTACCTGCATCGCCTCCGCGATTGGTATGTTCGTGATGGCGTTCCTGGCCAACAAGCCGTTCGCAATGGCCCCCGGCATGGGCCTGAACAGCTTCTTCGCGCTGGTCGTGGCGAATATCGCCGGCCTGACGGGCATGAGCTATGTGGAATCGTTCCAGTCCGCGCTTGTCATCATCTTCATAGAGGGCGTCGTGTTCGTCGTACTCTCGGTGCTGAATATCCGTGAGAAGATTGTCGACGCCATCCCGCTCGGCGTGCGCCTGGGCATCGGCCCCGCCATCGGCCTGATGCTGATGAATATTGGCCTCGGCTCGAACGCGGGCATCTACTCCGAGGCGGGCGGCCCGTTCTATGTGATGCGCGATTTCTTCGGCGCGCTGACCCCCAGCGTCGCAAAGAACAGTATGGGTTCCGGCTACGGCGCGATGGTGCTGGCCGTTGTGACGATGTTCATCGGCCTGTTCGCCATCATCATGCTGGACCACAAGAAAGTGCGCGGCTCCGTGCTGATCGGCATGCTGATCGCCTCTGTGATCCACTGGGCCGGTTCGGCGCTGTTCCTGCACACGAACCCGTTCGCCTCGCTGGCGGGCGCGTCGTTCCTGCCGCCGTTCGGCGATATGGTATCCACTACGCTGTTCAAGTTCAATTTCTCCGGCTTCTTGAGCATGGGCCTGTTTACGGCCATCACGCTGGTGGTTACGTTCTGCATGATCGATATGTTCGACACCATCGGCACGCTCGTGGGCACGGCCTCCCGCGCGGGCATGGTGGACAAAGAGGGCAAGATGCCCAACATGAAGGAAGCGCTGCTGGCCGACGCCGTGGGCACCGTCGCGGGCGCCTGCACGGGCACTTCGACCGTCACAACGTTCGTGGAATCCGCCGCGGGCGTGGAAGCGGGCGGACGCACCGGACTCACCGCGCTGACGACCGGCATCATGTTCCTGCTGTGCATGTTCATTGCCCCGATTGCGGCGGTGATTCCCGCCCCGGCCACATCCGCCGCGCTGATCTATGTCGGCGTGCTGATGCTGGGCGGCCTGAGCAAGATCAATTTCAACGACCAGACCCAGCTTGTGCCTGTGGCACTGATGCTCATCGCCATGCCGATCTCCGGCTCGATCGGGCATGCCATCGGCATTGGGCTGATCGCGTACACCGTGCTGAAGCTCTGCTCCGGCAAAGCAAAGGATGTTTCGGTGCTGACGTATGTGATTTCGGCGCTGTTCCTTATCAAGTTCTTTGTGGTGGCGTAACCGCTGAGGAATTTATCCCCCGTGCCGCGGCACGGGGGATTTTTTCTTGGGCAATATCTTGACATTTTCGGCCTGCGGGAGTATAATAGCAACCGTAAGGCGGCATCCTCTGTAATGTGCCGCGCCGTGAAGTGGGCTTGAATTGCTGGTATCAATTCAAGCCTTTTTTAATGGGCTAACGGCGAAAAGTAAATGACAAAAGCGAGCTGCAGCAGCAGGAGCAAGAAGCGCAACACTTTTGCCAGCTTTTCCCGCATTACGACACTCCCTCTCCATTCAGACTGCGCCTGCCCTCCTTTCTGGGGATGCCGCCATTACGACTGCATTTATTAGGATACCAGATATCGAAATATATGTCAATTTGCGGTGCGTGGTTTTCGCTATTGGCATGGGGGCTGCTCGTGTGTATTGTTCCGAATCAAGTTCCTTGTGGCAGCGCCCGGCTTGACATTTTGCACCGCGCGGGGTATAGTGCTATAAAGATAAGAAATTTTTGCCGATGCGCAGAAAGGGACAGATTGCATGAACCACCCGCAGGACGCGCAGTACCAGCGCATGACAGAAGCGCCTATCCCCGGCCTGATTCTCTCGCTGTGTGTGCCCAGTATCGTCACCACCCTTATCACATCCATCTACAATATGGCCGACACCTTCTTTGTCGCGCAGTTGGGCACAACAGCCGTCGCGGCGGTGGGTGTGGTGTTCTCCGTCTCGTCCATCCTTTCCGCGCTGGGCTTCTGGATGGGCACAGGCAGCAGCAGCCTTGTCAGCCTGCGCCTGGGCGCGCGTGAACAGGAAAAAGCCGACTGCACCGCCAGCACCGGCTTTTTCCTCTCTATGGCGATCGGCGGCGTCATTGCCGTCGGCGGGCTGCTGTTCCTGCGCCCCCTTATGCGCCTGATGGGCAGCACCCCGACCATCCTGCCCGACGCCTGCGCCTACGCTGTCCCCCTGCTGCTCGCCGCGCCGTTCCAATGCTCGAACCTCGCGCTCTCCCAGAACCTGCGCGCCGAGGGTATGAGCCGTGAGAGCATGGCCGGGCAGATGGCCGGCGGCCTGCTGAATATCGCCCTCGACCCCTTCCTGATCTTCGGCCTGAAGTGGGGCGTGCGCGGCGCGGGCATCGCCACCGCCGTCAGCCAGGTCGTCGTGTGGGGCGCGCTGCTGCAATTTTATCTGCGCAAAAAGACCGCCGTGGACCTCTCCCCGCGCCATTTCCGCCTGCGCGGCCCGCTGCTCGCCGCTATCGTCAGCGCCGGGTTCCCCAGCCTGTGCCGCCACTGCGGCAACGCCCTCTCCTCTATCGTGCTGAACCGTACCGCGGGCGCGTTCGGCGACGCCGCCATTGCCGCGTTCAGCATTGCCTCCCGCGTTACCCTGCTGGCCCTCTCCGTCTCCATCGGCTTTGTGCAGGCCATCCAGCCCGTGGCCGGTTTCGCGCATGGGAGCGGGAACCACAGGCGCCTCAAAGAAGCCTATCGGTTCACCGTGACCGCCAGCATGTCGTCGCTGACGGTGCTTGCCGCCCTTATCGCGCTCTGTGCGCCGTCCATCGTCCGCCTCTTGGCGCCCGGCGACGCCGATATGGCCGAGCTGGGCGCGTCGGTGCTGCGTTTCTCCTGCCTCGCGCTGCCGTTCACGACGTTCGTCAACTGCACGGGCACCCTGTTCCAGTCCATCCGGGAGAGCGCCCGCAGCAGTGTGCTTGTCCTGGGCCGTCAGGTGTGCGTATACGTCCCCGCCGCCATCCTCCTCTCCCGCCTGTTCGGATTGGATGGCCTTATGGTAGCCCTGCCCGCCGCCGACCTTCTTTCCTGCCTGGCCGCCCTCATCATGATCCGCCGCTATTTCCGAAGGTTGGGGGAATGAAAAAGGTACAGGATATTATGGTGGCAATGCCTGGCATTCCCGAACCCGCCCAGCCCATCATGAGGATTCTGCGGGAGCAGTGAGAGCAGACGGTTTTGTGTATTCCCCCGCCCTTCGGGCGGGGGAATATCAAAATTTTCTTTGTCTTCAAAGGGTTTCTCTGTAAAATCGTTTGTTTCGCGCACCGGTGGTATAGGAAATCAGGAGAAACTGCACAATCAGCAGAATTGCTAAATAGATCAATACAGCCAGCCACGGGAAGGAATAACAGAAATATGGATTCACCGTTTTCGCAGCCGCCTGTTTTGATAAACGTTTTACAATGGCGTTTGTGTCATTTTCAAAAGGCCACGTCATACAGCATACCTCCCTTTGGCCTCGGCGTTTCAGGCAAAATCAATCCGCCGCTTTGATGCGTTCCACCAGGGAAAGCCGCCTGATATAGCGCACCGCGCAGGCCGAGAACACCGCCTGCACGATAAGCAGCGCGGCCCCGAACAGCAGCACCGGCCATACAGGGAAATGATAGGTGAGCTTTCCAAATATCCCAATCTGATCGAACACCCGGCACACGCTTAGGCTGCACAGCGTCCCCAGTGTCAGGGTGACAAACAGCGTGATTCCCACATAGTACAGGCACTCAAAGGACAGCATATGGGAAAGCTGCCGCCCGCTCATGCCGACGGACTGGAACACGCCCAATTCCCGCTGGCGGGCGAGCAGGTTGGTAATGAGCGTATTCGCAAGGTTGATAAGGGAAAACACAAAGATAAAGGCAAGCAGGCCGTAATCCCGTGCCAGCTCTCCCCGCAGATTGCGCGCCAGTTCGGCGGCCAGGTCGCCCAGCCCGGAAATGGCTACCCGCTGGTCGGGCACGGCGCTGAACACCGCCCGCCGCAGCGAGTCGCTGTCCCGCTCTGTGTGGAGATTCACATAACTGGTAAAATCCGCGATTTCGGGATACAGCGCGGGCAGTTCTTCTTCAGGCAGGATAAAGAAATGCGATGAGCCGCCGATGGGGACATCCTCCACGATGCCCATGACCGTATACGTTTTCGCCCGCCCGTTATAGCAGGAGACGGTGACGGTATCCCCCACCTGATAGCTGACCCGGTAGATTTCTTTTAACGCGCTGCCCGCGGGGCATACCAGGATGCCGCTGCCGTTCAAAAGCTGCCGGTAGTCCGCGCTCCCCTCCAAAAGCGCGCCGCCCGCGTACAGTTCCGCCATCTGCGCCTCCGAAATCCCCCGGATGAGGAACGGTTCCTGTTCCCGGTTGCCCGGAATGGCGCTGACAGCGGGGATCTCCACACAGGCCGCGCTGTAAGCGGTGATATAGTCTATATCAGGAATAGCGGAAAGGTTTTCCCGCAGGGCCGGGCCAAGAGGGTTCTCTTTCTGCATCTCCACAAACTCCCGGCCCGCGTGGTCTTCGTATTGCAGCAGGTACTGGCTCCTGTCCCCAAACTGGGACTGGGCCATTTCTTTTACGTCCACCGAGCTGGCGTAGGCGGAAACACAGAGCAGCAGGACCCCGGTCAGGCTGAGGGAAAGGGCCGTGACAAACGCCTTTTTGCGGTTGCGGGAAAAGTTCATCAGGGCCAGGCGGGGCATGGTCAGGCGGCGGTGAAGCTGCCGGGAGACAGTGCGGCCCCGCTGCGAACAGGCCGTGGCACGGATTGCCTCCATAGCAGAGACTTTTCCCGCCATTGTCAGGGGTTTCCGGGTGGCAATCAAAACGGTCCCATAGGCGAGGAGGGAAACAGCCGCCGCCGACCGGAGGTTGTCGCCCCAGGGCCAGTAACCGGGCACGGCGATCCATGCGATGAGCGCGGCGAAGGCCAGGCCGAGGGGGATTGCAACAGCGGTCAAAAAGCGCCGCTCCCGCTTGACGACCCGCTTGAGCTGTTTGGGCGTTGTGCCCAGTACCTTCAGGCGGCCATATTCCCGCATTTTCCCCATCACGGAGATATAGAAGATATTGTAGATCACGATAGAACAGATCACGGCGATCAGAAGCGCCATGAGATAGACTTCCATCCCGTTTCCCAGATAGATGTCCACCATGCCAAAATAGTTGGCGCTGTAAAATGTCCGATCCGCCGGAACCCCCATTTCCGCGAAGAAGCGTTCAATGTCCGCCCGGAGCTGGGCAGGCTCCATCCCCTGTCCCCCGGCAAAGCGGAACCGCAGCTCATAGGGGGCGGCGCTGTCGTCCGCGCCCACGGCGGCTTCCGGGACCCAGACCGTGAAAATCCGGCTGCTGTTCTCTGTGTCAAGGATGCCCGTGACCGTATAGAGTTTCTCCCCGTCCCCCAGGTCCAGCGCCACTGTCTGGCCGGTTTCCCCGGAAAGGCCAAAATAGCTGAAAAAGGAGCGTTCCACGCACAGATCCCCCTCCGCCTGGGGATAGGCCCCGGTGATCCTGCCATAGCCCATCAGGTCGATCATCTCCGGGCTGACATAGCTGATTTGCAGCACGCTGTCTTCGTGGCGGACGCTCCCGGCCTCGACCGTACAGCCCCATTTTTCAAACTTCCCGGCGTCCACAAGCCGGGCCACGTCCTGCCGGGTCAGACCGCCACACCCGGCCTGATACTGCCCCAAAATCCCATCCAGTGTTTTCATCTGCTGTGCGAAGTAGATAAAACAGAGGCTTCCCATCAGGCACACGGCCAGGGCGATCGTCAGGATGATAAAAAGGCTCCGGCGCTTATCGGCTTTGATGGCGCGGGCCGCCAGTTTTTTCTCCACGGCGCTTGTGTCATTTTCAAAAGGCCATGTCATGATATGCCGCCCCCTTATCCCGCAATCCTGCCGTCCTCAATCCGCACGATGCGGTCGGCAAGCTGGGCAATCTCGTTGTTGTGGGTAATCATAACAATCGTCTGGTGGAACTCCGTGCTGGTGCGTTTCAGCAGGCCGATTACGTCGGCGCTGGTACGGCTGTCCAGGTTGCCCGTCGGCTCGTCCGCCAGCACGATGGCGGGTTTGGTGATAAGCGCGCGGGCGATTGCCACCCGCTGCTGCTGCCCGCCGGAGAGGTTGTTCGGCATGTTTTTCAGCTTGTCCTTCAGGGCCAGCATGCCCGCAATCTCCTCCATAAATGCCTGGTCCGCCGCGTCGCCGTCCAGCTCCACCGGCAGGACGATATTTTCATACACATTCAGGATGGGCACAAGGTTATAGTTCTGGAAAACAAAACCGATATTCCGGCGGCGGAAGATCGTCAGTTCCTCGTCGTTCTTTTTCGCCAACTCCTCTCCCCGGACAATCACACTGCCGGAAGTGGGGGTATCCAGCCCGCCCATCATGTTGAGCAGGGTGGATTTGCCGCTGCCGGACGTTCCGACAATCGCCACAAACTCCCCCTGTTCCACCGAAAGGCTGACGCCATTCAGCGCGCGGGTGATGTTCGGCTCGGTGCCGTAATATTTTTTCAGGTCGATGGTCTGTAAAACGCGCATATCGCAAAGCTCCTTTTCCGGCTGGCCGCCTGTGTGGGGGACGCCCAAAGCGAAATATTTTGTTTTTCCCCCGCCCTTTGGGCGGGGGAAAAACGGAAATATCTTCACGCCCGCTTCCCCCTTCCTATCGATAAGGGCTATTGTAAACCCCAAATGTCACAGAAATGTCCGCGCCGGGGAAAATTTTGGGGAGTGTCCCAAACGGGTGTTTTTGTGTAATGCCCCGCCCGTAGGGCGGGGCATTACACGGCAATAGATTGGCACGCCCAAGTGTTTGTGTATTCCCCGCAAAGCGGGGACATACAAAAAATATTATCACCGGACAGGCAGGAACACCGAAAAGACCGACCCCTTCCCCACTTCGGACGATACCTTGATATAGCCGCCCTGCATGGTGACAATCTCCCGCGCGAGGTACAGCCCGATCCCCACCCCCGCCTGCTCGTGTACCCCGGCTTCCCGGTAGAACCGCCGGAAGATGGCGGCCTGATCGCTTTCCGCAATGCCCCTGCCCGTATCCGCGACATCTATTTTTACATACATTTCCCACTGTTCCACCGTTACAGTCACTTTACCGCCGGACGGGGTATATTTCACGGCGTTATCCAGCAGGTTAAAAAGCGCCTCCGCCGTCCACTTGCCGTCGTGGCGCAGGCGCAGGTCTTCGGGGCAGTCCACCGATACGGCGATATCCTTGTTTTCCGCGTCGTAGACAATCCCACCGCAGGCCGCCGCGAGCGTATCAAACAGCAGGCTGTCCTTCTTTTCCAGCCGGATCGTCCCTGTTTCCAGCCGGGACGTTTTGACAAGGGCCTGGAACAGGAAGTCCAATTTGTCCGTCTGGCCGCGGATGCCCTGTAAGAAATCCACCCGTTCCGCTTCGGTCACGGGTTTGGCAAGCATGGTATCCGTTACCATTTTCAGGTTTGCCACGGGGGTCTTGACCTGATGGGAAATATCTGAAATCAGCATTTGCAGTTCCGCGCGCTCCGCGTCCACTTTGCGCCTGTTCTCCTGCATGATGCTGTACAGCCGCGAAAGCCTGTGGCCGATCCGGGCAAAAAGCGTCTCGCTGTCCTGGAGCTTTTCAGGTTCCCCGCGCCCGCTGATCATGCCGTCCAGTATTTGGCACAGGGCGTCCGTAAAAAGGGCTAAGCGTTTCCCGAACAGCAGCACAAGGGAAAACAGCCCCATGAGCGCGCAGGCCGTCAGCACAGCCCCGCACAGCAGGATTATCTTATCGCCTGTCAGCACATAGAAAACGGCGGTAAACACGAGCATCGGAAACAGTGTCCCCGCCCCAATCAGCAGGCACAGGCATTTCACAGAGAGACGGTGCATGTTCATTGCTTTTCGCCCCCTGTCCACTGGTACCCCATGCCATAGACCGTCTTGATATAGGTATCGCCGCCCGCCTCGATTTTGGCGCGGATGCGGCTGACGGTTGTCGTGAGCGTGTGTTCGTCGACGTAGTTTCCGTCGGCGTCCCACAGCTTTTCCAGCAGCAGGCGGCGGGTCAGCACGCGCTTTGGGTTCTGGCGCAGCAGGTCCAGCATTTTGTATTCCGTCGCGGAGAGCGTGAGCGGCACGCCGTTCAGTTTTGCCGCCTGCTCTGAAAAATCCAGGAACAGCCTGCCGTCGTCGTACACATCCCTGGACAATCCCCGGTGTTCCAGCATGGCAAACATGGCGCGGATCTTCCGCTGCAAGGCCCCGATGGAAAACGGTTTGGTGATGTAATCTACCGCCCCCGCCTCGTAGCCGCGTATCTGGTCGCTCTCCTGGTCGTTGGCGGTGAGGAAGATCACCAGCGTGGCGGGATGGCCCGGCTTTATAAGCCCGCACAGGTCGTACCCGCTGCCGTCCGGGAGGTTGATGTCCAGCAGCACAAGGTCATATTCCGTTTCGCCCAGCAGGCGGGCGGCGGCCTTTGCGCTCAAAGCGGGTGTGACATGGTAGCCGTCCGAGCGCAGGTTGTATGTCAGCGTCTTATTCAAAAGGGCGTCGTCCTCGACGAGCAATATCTGTTTCATGGCGTTGCCTCCTGTGCGTGTTGAGGATAGTATAGCAGAAAAATGTCCGTGAAATGTTACAAAGGGCGGGTTTTTATAAAATCACAAAATGATTTCCGCACACAACAGGTTCCTATCATTGACAAATAGCACACAAACAGGTAATATAGATACAGGAGGTGTGACACATGGCACAGGCGACATTCAGTGTCCGCATGGACGAAAACCTGAAACGGCAGTTTGACATACTATGCAATGAGTTCGGGATGAACGCTTCTACCGCAATCAATGTGTTTGCACGGGCTGTAGTCCGGGAAAAGAGGATTCCTTTTGAAATCACGTCAGCGGAAGACAAGACCCGCGAAAAGGCTTTACAGGCGTTTTACTTGCTGCGCGAGCAGGCGAAAGCAAATGGGCTGGGAGACTTGACGGAAAGCGACATTGAAGCGGAAATCCGTGCGGCACGAAGCGGGGAGGAATAAAGCGCATGGGACGCCTTGCTGTAATTAATACAAATATTTTAGTGTCTGCGCTGATCTCTCCGCATCATGCCACCGCAACGGTTCAAATCGTTGCCAAAATGCTTTGGGGAGGGGTCACGCCTGTCTACTGTCAAGAGATCATGGCAGAATATCGGGAGGTACTCAATCGAAAAAAATTCGGGTTTTCCAAAGAGCTGGTAGATAATCTGTTGGCAGCAGCTGAAAAATATGGCCTTTATTGTGTTCCAGCCCAAACAGATATTGCTTTGCCAGATGAAAAAGACCGCCCGTTTTACAATGCCGTATGCGACAGGCAACCGACAGGAGCCTTGCTTATTACAGGAAACCTCAAACATTTCCCGGAAGCACCTTTTATCGTCAGCGCGAGGCAATTCCTGGATATGCTGGAACAAAATCAATCCTGAACGCCCCAGCGCCGAATGCTTGATTTCGGCACTGGGGCGTTTTCCCCGTGCCTGGCGCCGCCATATACGGTACCAGGCATCCTATATTTTCATTCCTTTTGCCGCTCCCGTCCTGACGCCCCGCATGGTCAATCGAAGATTTCCCCTTCCTGGCAGCACACGCGGATATATTCCCGTGACTGGTAAAAGAAATCCGTGTTGTAATTGGATATGGCGTCGCTGATCCAGGAAGTGTACACCTCTATCAAATGGCCTATAACAGATTCAATATCATCTTCGGAAATATCCTCGATCAGCCGAGCATACACTTTGCCGATCGTCCAGTAGTCGGGCACGGTATAGCGGCAGGCGGACACATTGTCGAAGCTGCCCTGCGGGATATTCAGGAGTGTGATGAAGTCATCCGCTGTTTTGGCGATCGGCTCACAATGAAATACATCCGCGTACCGGTAGATGCGCCGGATGGTTTTGTCCCCTAAAGCATGGACGACCTCGGCGCGTTTCAATTTCCGTTCCCGCCCGATAAACTCAATCAGGCTGCATGTATAAAACAACGCGCTGTCATTTTTCATCCCGCACCTCGCACCCCTTCACAAAGGACAATGTTGTCAAGGCCCTGGCCGTGTGGAAGCTGATTTGATGAGTCGGCCTCTTAAACCTGGCAAGCGCCCGAAAGACGGTGTGAATTTTTTATCATTGTATCACGCGTGCCGCGGGATTGCAACACCCCTGTTGGGATGGGGAGATGGGGCGAAAAGCGCGCCCAAAGCATTTTTTCGCTTGCATAACCGGGATGGATACGGTATAATAAAGGCATTAAGAAAACCGCCGGAAGGGATGGCTCTATGTCTGATGAAATGAAACATGCGGTCAAGGACAGCGTTTTCAGCTTCTTTTTCAGCCAGCCGGAAAACATGCACAGTCTCTACCAGGCGCTTCACCCCGAAGATACCACCTCGACACCCGAAGACTGTAAGCTCGTCACCTTAGAGCATGTACTCATCAACGGCCTCACCAATGACCTTGGTTTCACCGTCCGCAACCGCTTAATCATGCTCACGGAAGCACAGGCCAAATTTTCCCGCAATATCACTCTCCGCTTTCTGCTCTATCTCGCCGCGTCATACAAGGAGTATCTTGACGACCACAAACTCGATCTGCACGCCAGCAAGGCCATCACCATCCCCCGCCCGGAACTCTATATGATCTACGCGGGCGCGCCGCGCCGACTGCCGCAGTCCGTATATCTGTCCGAACTCTTTGCCGACGGGCCGGGCGGTGTGGAGCTGGAAGTCAAAATCCTTCACTTCACCGGCTCCGGGAATGTTGTGGATCAGTATATCGAGTTTTGCGCTATTTGCGACGAACAGCGGAAACTGTATGGATATACAAGAAAGGCTATGGAGGAAATTCTTCGCATTTGTAAGGAAAGAAATATTTTAATGCCGTTCCTGCTCACGCGGGAAAAGGAGGTGCGCGATATTATGGTAACACTGTTCGACCAGGACTATTTATTGGAAATCCACGATTACAATTTGAAAAAGGATTATCTGGCAAAGGGCGAAAGGCGCGGCGAGAAACGAGGTGAGAAGCGGGGCGAGAAGCGGGGCGAGAAGCGGGGTGAGAAGCGGGCGATCCTAAACTCCCTGCAAAGCCTGATGTTCACCACAGGCTGGTCTGTCGACCAGGCCCTTGCCGCATTGAAAATCCCCGAATCCGACTGGCCCATGTATCGGGAACGCCTCGGCAAAAGCCAGGCGGTGGTTTCAGTTACCCCGCGAAGGGTGTCCAAACCGCGAAAATGATGTTTGCGCATATCCCCGCTATGGATACTTCCCGAATAACAATTCCATCCGCCGTCATATGCCGACAGCCCCCGCCCGAAGGGTGGGGGCTGTCGCTATAGAAAAGGACTCCCTTCGAGCGTTTGTCTGTCACCATGCCGTTTATGCTGGCCAGGAGGTTCGCGCAAATTCCCTGAAAAAACTGTCAACAGGGGGCGCAAAAATGCCATTTTTGCGCCATGATGGGATTCCA
>CANCXY010000052.1 GCA_947381875.1 uncultured Clostridia bacterium
ACGCTGTGGTGTTTTCATACTCGCGGAGTTTCTGATAAAACGCTGTGTAGGCCGCGCGGCGTACATTGGTGCGGGCGTCATATTCATAATTGTCCTCAAACAGCGAATAGCCCAACGGATATTCCTCCCCGTCCACGGTAAACGGCGGGAAGTGCATATCCGCTAATTTTGCCATATTATAGATTTGATACGGCGCGTTGAAAGCCGGGCTGAGCGCCGCAAGCACGCGTTCGGTCTGCGGCTGAAGCCGGTAAGGTTTTTCGCGCAGGATATCCGTTAGGAACGGCTGATTCGGCCCACCCTGCTCGATAGCGGCGCGCAGCGTCGCCTCGTCCTGCTCGCTGATCTCGCTTGTGATAAAGCTCAGGCGGCTGAATGTATCCGCGGCCAGGCGGCTCATCTCCTCATCCCGCTCCTGAAGGGTCGGGTCGGAAAAATCCGCGTTGGCGGCAAGGTTGCAGTAATTGCCCGCAAGCTCCACGATCCCAAGCAGGGCGCGGTAGTCGTTCAAACATGCCTGTGTGTTTTCCACATTATCCAGCTTGCCCTTATAGGCGATTTCCATTTCCTGTGCCCGGCGGCGAATATCCTCCATATCCGCGCGCAGCGCGGCCTCGTCTGTATACAGATCGGCAAGGTTCCATGTGAGCTCTACCGGTACATCTTTTCTTTTAGCTAATTCCACTTTGCTGTCCCCCTTCGTGTGATAGATACAACGATACAGCGGTATTGTATCATCTTTTGTATGGTGTTGTCAATTTCTTAGAGTGTTTTTTCTGGAATTTTCTGTGGTTATATTTTTCGATAAAGCGGACACCCTATCTCCATAGACAAAATACAGGGAAAGGCGGCGGCAGCATGATAGACGAAACCATGCCGGGCACGGCAGATGAGGGTGAGGAATTAGAGGCGCAGACCGACCAGGCGCGTTTTGAAAAAGACTATATGATGGAGACCGGTTCCATCCTCCGCACAAAAGGGCGTCACGCGATACACTGCCTGACAGTCGTAGGCCAGATCGAAGGGCACACCCTCGCGGCGCAGAACCAGAAAACGACAAAATATGAACATGTGATCCCGCAGCTCGTTTCGATCGAGGAGGACCCCGACGTAGAGGGGCTGCTTGTGATCCTGAACACCGTAGGGGGCGATGTGGAGGCGGGGCTTGCGCTGGCAGAACTGATTAGCGGCATCACGAAGCCCAGTGCGACACTTGTGTTAGGCGGAGGGCATTCTATCGGAATCCCCTTAGCGGTATCGGCGCAGCGCAGCTTTATCGTACCCACGGCGACAATGACGGTGCATCCCGTGCGCCATTCCGGCCTGATTTTGGGCGTGCCGCAGACCATGCGCTATTTTGAGCAGATGCAGCAGCGCATCACAGGCTTTGTCGCCAGCCATTCCAATATCACCAAAACGCGCTTTACCGAACTGATGATGCACACAGGCGAACTGGTAATGGATATGGGCAGTGTAGTAGATGGCGAGACCGCTGTGGCCGAAGGGCTGATCGACGAGTTAGGCGGACTGGGGGACGCGCTGCACTATCTGTACCGCGCCATTGAGGAACGGCGCTCCCCCGTGCCTCTGGCCCCGCCTGAGGCGCGTCAGGAATCGCCGAAAAAACGCAAGCCGCAAAAAGCGCATGAAGCACCGGCACCAAAGGGGAAAACCGCGAACCGTGAAAAATCGGGCCACACAAAGCAGGGCGCGCGGCACACAGCCTCCGGCGCACACGCTTGACATTGGGCGCGGTTCATGCTATACTGCAAAACAAGAAACCAGAAAAGGGTGAAAAGATGCGGAAGTAAGCTGTTGTTTCAAACTGTGAAAGACGATTCCGGCTCATAGCGTTTTGCATGGGCTACGTTTTTTCATCGCGCGAAAGACGGCTTACGGAACCGGAAGGGCTTTTCTGCCCTTCTGCCTTTTCGTCATGGCATCCGTCTTTCGGCTGTGAAAGACGGATTTTTCATGTCGAAAGAGGTGTGTGCATCATGTTTCAGGTAAAAGATCTGACGATCCTTCATAAAAAAGATTTGACCACATTGGTGGAGGGGCTTTCGTTTTCCCTGGCCCCCGGCGACCGGGCTGCGATCATCGGCGAGGAGGGGAACGGGAAATCGACTGTGCTGAAGCTGCTGTATGAGCCGGCGCGGGTGGAGGCTTATGCCGAATGGACGGGCACGATTATGGATAAGGGCCTGCGCAAAGGGTATCTGGCGCAGGAACTGACGCCGCAGGAGCTTGCGCAGAGCGTTGGGGCGTTCTGCCAGGCATCCCCCGCTTTTGAACGGGCCGATCCAAAAGCGCTGGACAGGGCGGCGCGCGGCGTGGGCCTGGACGCCGCCCTGTTCTGGGACGAACGGCCCGTTTCAACGCTTTCCGGCGGCGAACGTGTGAAGCTCCGGCTTGCGCTGCTGATGCTGGACGCCCCGGATATTCTGCTGTTAGATGAACCCTCCAATGACCTCGATCTGGATACCCTGAACTGGCTGGAAGGGTTTTTGCTCAAATGCAAAGTGCCTGTACTGTACATCTCGCACGATGAAACGCTTTTGCGCCAGACCGCCAACCGGGTCATCCATCTGGAACGCTTGCGTCGGCGCACCATGCCCCGGTGTACCGTGGCGAATATAGGATATGCGCAGTATGTGGAGGAGCGCCTTTCCGGCTTTGCCCGTCAGGAACAGCAGGCGCGCAAGGAACGGGCCGAATTTGACGCAAAAATGGAAAAGTACCGGCAGATCCGCGACAAGGTGGAACACCAGCAGGCGATCATCAGCCGGGGCAATCCCGCCGGGGGGCGGCTTTTGAAAAAGAAAATGCACGCGGTGTTGTCCACGGGCAGGCGCTTTGAGCGGGAAAAGGAAAATATGACAGAGCTTCCTGAATGGGAAGAAGCAATCCTCACTGCCTTTGATGATAGGCGGTCCGCCTTTCCTGCGGGAAAGAGCGTGCTCCGGCTTGAACTCCCTGCCCTTCTGGCGGGCGGACAGGTACTTGCGCAAAACGTGCGCCTGCATGTCACCGGGCCGGAACATATCGCTATTGTGGGGACAAACGGCGCGGGGAAATCTACGCTGCTGAAACAGATCGCCGATATGCTCCTGCCCCGCGCCGACCTGCGGGCCGCCTATATGCCCCAGGACTACGCGGATTCTCTGCTTGCGGACAAAACGCCCGTGGAACTCCTGGCCCCTTCCGGGAACCGGGAGGAAGTCACGCAGGCCCGTACCCTGCTGGGTAACATGAAGTATAAGGCCGAGGAAATGGAGCATCCGGCGCGGGCACTTTCCGGCGGTCAGCGGGCAAAGCTGCTGTTCCTCTCCATGATACGCAGCGGGGCCAATGTCTTGATCTTAGACGAACCGACCCGCAACTTCTCCCCTCTCTCCGCGCCGGTGATACGCAGTGTGCTGAAAAACTTCCCCGGCGCAATCCTCAGTGTTTCTCATGACAGGCTCTATTTGAAAGAGGTATGTACGCGCGTGCTGGAGCTGACGCCGGAAGGGCTGAAGGAACGCGCATAAGCGGCGCGTCCAGTGTATGTCCCCCGCCCGCTGAGCGGGGACATACACTGGACACCGGCGAAAAAAACTGTACAAGTGCGGTAATTTGTGGTACAATAGCAATCGCATACAGGGGAAATTCTTACAGTTAAGAGGGAAAGGAAAACATGGCCGCAACAAATAAATCGAAGAAAAAAACCACCCCACCCGCCGCGCGCACAAGCCAAAGCGGAAAGCGGCGCAAACGACCGAAGCCGGATATCAACGCAAAATGGAGCATCCTGCTGTTTGGTATCGGCGCGCTGCTCTGCGCATTGATATTTGTGCCTGGCGCTTATGCGTGGAACTGGGTGCGGCAGAATATCCTGTTCGGTGTTTTCGGTATCGGCAGCTTCCTGCTGGCCCCGGCGCTGATCTATTTTGCTGTGATTGTGGCGTGCGAACGTCCATTCTGGGGGAAATTGGCGAAGGCCCTGCTTGTCCTGGTCGTTTTGTGCGGGATATTTTTGATTTTTTCCGACATCGACCTGACGGGCCTCAGTTTTTTAGAAGGGATGACATGCCTGCGCGCCGAGGCGGCGGATTCCCTCTGGGGACGCGGCGGCGGCATGCTGAGCGCGGTGTTTGGCTGGACCCTGCTCGCGCTGTGCGGGCGTCCCGCCGCCAATATCCTTATCATTATCCTGCTTGTGGTGGCGCTGATGCTCGTGACAGGTTTTACGCCTGGGGACGCGTGGTCATTCTTTGAGAACAGGCCGCGCCGGGAAAAGCCGCGCAAAAGCGCCGCGCCCGCGCGGGAAAACGCCGCACGCGGGCGTCGGCAGGAGGAACCTATCCCCGAACCTGCTCCGTTTGTTGTGGATGAGGAGCCTGCCGATACCGGGCGCGGCAGGCATCGGATCGACATCCCCGTCGCCGCCGAGGCCGCGACATCCAAACAGTTGAAGGATGAGGAGAAGCCGGAGATTGGGCCGGGCGGCACCTTTGGCATGTTCACCCGGAGGCAGAAAAACACACCGGTGCCCGCGCCCACCCCGCCTGAACCGGCGGAGAAATGGGAATTGCCCGATGTGCCCGACGATATGGAAGAAGCCGACGTTATCCCCCCGCCGGATCCTCAGCCTGCCGCCCCGCCGCGCCCCGCCGCGCCAAAACCTGCCGCGCCCGCGTCGTCCGAGGGGCTGGCCGCGCTGGAAAGCCTTGTGCGGAAGGCGTCGGCGGCAAAGCCCGAACTTCCTTCGGAACCCATCTCCACGGTAGTGGAAACAAAACAGAGCGAAACGGGCTATCTCTACCCCCCCTTGAGCCTTTTCCAGAAGCAGCCGCCTACCGATGAACAGGGCGTAGAACAGGAGTTGGCGCACAACGCCGACCTGCTGGTAAAGACACTGGCGAGCTTCGGCGTGCAGACACGCATGATGGACATCAGCCGGGGGCCGACTGTGACGCGGTATGAGCTGCAGCCGCTGGCGGGCGTTAAGATCAGCCGCATCACGAACCTGGCCGACGATATCGCGCTGAACCTCGCCACGGCGGGCGTGCGCATTGAAGCGCCTATTCCCGGCAAAGCCGCCGTGGGCATTGAGGTGCCCAACCGCTGCAAAACTTCTGTCAGCATCCGCAGTATCCTGGAATCGCCGGAATTCAGCAAGAACGCCTCTCCCCTCACCTTTGCACTGGGTAAGGATATCGCGGGCGCAAGCAAGGTGGCCGACCTCGCCAAAATGCCGCATATTTTGATCGCGGGCAGCACCGGCAGCGGCAAATCTGTTTGCATCAACGCCATTGTGATGAGTTTCCTGTATAAGTCCTCGCCGGAAGACCTGAAACTGATTATGATCGACCCGAAGGTGGTAGAATTGGCGGAATACAACGGCATCCCGCACCTTCTGATGCCCGTCGTCACCGAGCCACGCAAGGCTGCCGGTGCGCTGGGGGCGGCTGTGGCGGAAATGGAAAGGCGCTACCACCTGTTCGCGGAAACAAATGTACGCGACATCAAAAGCTATAACCGCATGGCTGCCGCGTCTGAGGGCGTGGAAAAACTTCCCTATATTGCTATTGTCGTTGACGAGTTGGCCGATTTGATGATGGTCGCGGGCAAAGAAGTGGAAGACTATATCTGCCGCATTGCCCAAAAGGCCCGCGCCGCCGGCATGCACCTGATCATTGCCACGCAGCGGCCTTCGGTCGATGTAATCACGGGCCTTATCAAAGCGAACGTGCCGAGCCGTATCGCTTTCGCCGTCAGCAGCCAGATCGACAGCCGTACTATTCTGGATTCCAGCGGCGCGGAAAAACTGCTGGGTATGGGCGATATGCTCTTTATGCCCGTTGGGGCCAGCAAGCCCATCCGTATCCAGGGAACCTATGTGCGCGACGAGGAAATCAGCGGCGTGCTGGATTTTATCAAGCAGCACTCCTCCTCCGCGTACAGTGAGGATATGATCGCGGAAGCTGAAAAACGCGCCTCCGCCGAAAAAGGCGGCGGGGATGACGGCGGAGACGACGGCGACAGCCACGACCCCATGCTGAAATCGGCGGTGGAAGTCGTGATCGACGCGGGGCAGGCCTCTACCAGTCTTTTGCAGCGGCGCTGCAAATTAGGCTATGCCAGGGCGGCGCGCATTATGGATGAGATGGAACAAATGCACATCATCGGGCCTTACGAAGGGGCAAAGCCGCGGCAGGTGCTTATCTCGCGCCAGCAGTGGATTGAAATGACAATGCAGCAGGAAGACGACACACAGGAGGCATAAACAGAAATCATTTAGGAGGAAACAGTCATGGCATCAGGCGGAAAAAAGCGGCAGAGCGAACGGGAACGCAAACAGAAGATGATTGCCAAAATCATCAGCGCGGTAATCATCCTGTTGCTGCTGCTCTCGGCGTTTATCAGTATCCGGGAGGAAAACGGCGGCGCAATGCCCACCATGGAACAGATGCTCGACTGGTTTGGGCTGTCTGACCCCGGTGCGGCCGCACCGGTGAGCGCCTCCACAAAAATCCACTTTATCGACGTGGGGCAGGGTGATTCCGTCCTGATCGAACAGGACGGCCTGTTTGCGTTGATCGACGCGGGGGAACGCGACGCGGCGGAGAGCCTTGTCGCGTACCTGCAAAGCGCCGGCGTAGATCGCCTTTCTCTGTTGGTAATGACACACCCGCACAGCGACCATATCGGCAGCATGCGCCAGGTGCTGGAAAATTTCCCGGTCGACCAGATCATCCTGCCAGATCTGAACAAAGCGCCCATCCCCACATCTTCCACATTCACAAAGCTGATGACAGCCATCCGCGACCGGAAAATCCCGTCTGTGACGGCGCGTGTCGGAGACGTATTTACACTGGGCAATGGGACGCTTACGGTGCTGAGTACCGGCATCGAAACGGATAACCTCAATAACATCTCGCTGACTACTTTGTATGAATCGGGTGGCCTGCGCTATTATTCCAGCGGCGACGCCGAAAAAGAGGTAGAGCGCGACCTGCTGGCGAGCGGTACGGATGTGCATGCGGATATATACAAGGCGGCGCATCACGGTTCCTCTACCTCGAATACCGATGAACTTTTAGACGCTGTACACCCGCGCATTATCGCCATTTCGTGCGGCAAGGATAACTCCTACGGCCATCCGCACCGGGAGGCAATGGAGACATTCACTGCTTCGGGCGCGGATATTTACAGGACGGACCTGAACGGAACGATTATTGCCTATGTGGATGAGGCGGGCATGTTCCAGGTACATGTCAGCAAACAGGAGGCGGCATAATGTATTACTCGGTAGACGCCATTGACGGGGCGCTCGCCCGCTTGGTGGACGACGACGAGACCAATCTCTATGTACATACAAATACCCTGCCCGACGGCACAGCCGAAACCGATGTCATAGAGTGGCGCAGTGGGGCCTGGCACCCCGCGCCAGAGGAAACAGCACAGCGGAAAAAAATCGCTGCCGACCTGCTGAGGCAGGTGCTGGGGCTGTAAAAGGAAAGACGAGAAAGGAGAGAAAAATGGTTTGCACGATCAGGAAATGGCGGCTGTCAGATGCGGCGGATTTGGCGGCAGCTCTGTCTAATAAAAAGATTCTGGATAATCTCCGGGATGGTCTTCCCTACCCTTACACGGAACAGGATGGTGCGGCCTATATCTCCGCCATACTCTCCGCAGACGAAAATGAAACGTTTGCTTTTGCCATTACCGTGGATGGGAAAGCCATTGGCAGTATCGGCGCTTTCCGGCAGGGAAACATCCATAAACAGACCGCCGAATTGGGATATTATATTGCGGAAGGATATTGGGGCAAGGGCATCATGACAGAGGCAGTAAAACAGCTTTGTGCCTATGTTTTTGAGAAAAGCGATATCCTCCGCATTTACGCAGAACCATTTGCAAACAATACCGCCTCCTGCCGGGTGTTGGAAAAGGCCGGTTTCCGATATGAGGGTACTTTGAGAAGCAACGCCGTAAAAAATGGGAACGTTGTGGATATGAAAATGTATTCGCTGCTGAAATCGGAAGCATTATCATAAAACAAGAGGCCGTCGCACAGGAACCCCCCCTGTGTGGCAGCCTCTTGTTTGCTATAAAAAGGCGATATGCTTTTTACACCGCAAATGCGGCGCGCAGCACATCCAATGCGCGATCCTCATTTTCAGCGCGCACCAGAAGGGAAATATCTAAATCCGAAGTAGTGATAAGTGATATTTCGATCTCCGCTTCGCGCAGCGTGCGCAGGGCCAGCGCGGCAACGCCGCAGCTCGACACCATCTCCTCCCCGAACAGGTTGATCTTGCTGTAGCCGCTGCTGATGAGCGGCGCGCTGCCCGCACCTGCGCGATAGGCCCCGATCGTCTGCATGGCCGTGTCAAAGTAGTTCGCCGACAGCGTAAAGCTGAAATCAAACGTTGCGGCACGCGGCGCGTTCTGGCAAATCATATCTACTACAATGCCCTTTTCGGCAAACGCTGTCAGTACATCGGAAAGGGATGCCGCCGCCTGCGCCGTAAATGTGATCATCATGATATCCTGTTCGCTTGTGATTCTGGTAACGCCGTTCATATGCACCCTCCTGATCTGTTGTGCCCCTGTAAGGAGCAGTTGTTCCCGCCCGTCCCCGGCATTATTCCAATACCAGATAGGCACCATCAATATATTTCTGAAGTGTCTGTGTAATATATTCCCGGCTGAACCCGCCGTACCGCGCCCGGACGCCGTGCGTGCGGGCCAGTTCTTCGGTGTAATCGCGGTAGAGGTACGCCCGCGCGTTGGTATAGTTTGCGTCGTAGTGCATCACCATTGGGACCGCGTGGACATTGCCCACTTCCGACTGGCTTGTCCCGTCCGGCTGTGTGGTTTTGGTAATATCATATGTTAAAATCAGCCCGATCAGGTTATCCGCCGAAGCCTGGGTAGAGACAAAATTTCCCAGGGAATAGGCAATGGGCACCGTTTTTCCTGTCCCCGCCGCGGTAAGCGTCTCAATGGGCTGGATGACATGGGGATGGGTGCCAATGATAATATCCGCGCCCCAATCCGCAAAGCTCTGTCCCAATGCGCGCTGTGCGTCCGTGACCGCATGGCTGCCCTCCACGCCCCAGTGGACACCCACGACAACGATATCCGCCTGCTCGCGTGCCAGACGGATCTGGCGCTCCATCACGTCTGTTTCGCTTGTATAAATCACGTTCGCTTCGGCGGCAGAAGGTGTAGGCAGTCCGTTTGTATGTTCTGTATAGGCAAGATAGGCAATGCGTACCCCATCTTTTTCCTGGATGGGGATATTTTCATAATCCGCCTCGCCCGCAAACAGGCCCGTTGTGACAACATCGTCCGGCATGGACGCCCAGAAACGCCGGGTGGCCGCGATACCATCCGCGCCTTTATCATAGGCGTGGTTGTTCGACATGGCGATCACTCGCCAGCCTATATCATACAGCGTCTGCCCCATCGCCGCCGGGGTACAGAAACACGGGTACGAGGACGGCGCAAGTTCGTCGGTGATAAGGGTTTCCTGGTTGATCCAGTTGATATCATAGTCCTTGTAAAATGGCGCAACATTCTCATAGAGCGCGGCGAAATCATACCCTTCCCCGCCCGCGCGTTTCTTCGCCTGTAAATACAGGCCGTCGTGAATCAGGTTATCCCCTGTGGCCGAAACGCGCAGGGTTGTAACAACAGGCTCCGGCTCCGGTTCGGGCACCGAGGGCGTTTCCGGCTCGGAAGTACTGGATGGGGTCACGTCCGGGCCGGATGGGGCCGCGCTGCCCGTGCCCGATGAGGGCATGTCTTTTCCAACGGGCAGCGCGACACAGGCGGCAAAAAGCATTGCTGTGAGCAGGAACGCAATCGCCACGGTACGGGTTCTCCTGCGTTTTAGCGCTTTCCTTTTATTTTTTCTCACCATAAATCAAATCCTTCATTGTATACAACCCGGCGGGCTGGCGCGCCAGGAAAACAGCGGCGGCCAGCGCGCCGGCGGCGAATACCTCGCGCGATTCCGCGCGGTGGGAAATCGTCAATTCTTCCTGCGGCCCCGCAAACAATACCTCATGCTCCCCCACAATGCTGCCGCCGCGCACGGCATGGAGGCCGATCTCCGCCGGGCTGCGTTTTTCGCGGCGCTCATGGCGGTTATATACAAGCTGGTACGGTGTATCCGCGCTTTGGCACAGGGCGTCCGCGATCATCAGCGCGGTGCCGCTGGGCGCGTCTACCTTGTTGTGGTGGTGCTTTTCGATAATCTCAATATCAAACTGTGTGCCAAGTACGGCGTTGGCCTGCCGTACAAGCTCGATCAAGAGATTGATGCCAAGCGACATATTGGCGCTCCGAAACACCGGCACCGTTTGGGACAGCGCCAACAGCGCCTGTTCCTGCTCTTTATCCAGCCCCGTGGTACAGGCAACAAGCGGCATCTGGTGCGCGCCGCAGTAGGCGATCGCCGCCTGCGCCCCCGCTGGGCAGGAGAAGTCGATCAGTACATCGGCACGTACTGTACACGCCTCCAGTGTGGAAAAAACGGGCACGGAGCAGGTGAAAGCCGCCGGGTCTACGCCCGCTGTGATGCGGCAGTCGTCCCGGCCCTCGGCCAATGCGCGCAAGGCGCGGCCCATGCGCCCGTGGATGCCCTGTATTAAAAGCTCCGTCATATTTTCATCCTTCCTTATTGGCGGTTCATGTGTCCAGAAGACCCGCTTCTTTCAGAGAAGCGCGCAGGCGTGTACTGTTTGTTTCCGAGAGCGCCGCAAGCGGCATGCGGCACGGCCCCGCTTCATAGCCCATTATATTCATGGCCTCTTTAACGGGAATCGGGTTCACATCACAGAACAGCGATTCGATCAGAGGCAGATACCGGAGCTGTAGGGTAAGGCTATCTTCTTTACGACCATCAAAATAGAGCTGGCAGATATCGTGCGTCTCTTTGGGCGCAACATTCGCAAGCACTGAGATCACGCCGAGGCCGCCCAGTGAGAGAATGGGAAGGATTTGGTCGTCGTTTCCGGAATAGAGCGCCAGGGAATCGCCGCACAGGGCAGCCGTTTTCGCAATGGCGCTGAAATTGCCGCTGGCCTCCTTCGCTGCGACGATCAGCGGGTGACGGGCAAGTTCTGCGTAGGTTTCCGGCTGGATCGTCATACCCGTCCGAGAGGGCACATTATAGAGGATTACCGGCAGGCCCACGGCGTCCGCGATGGCGGTGAAATGGCGCACAAGCCCCGCCTGGCTCGTCTTGTTGTAGTAGGGAGTCACCTGCAAAAGCGCGTCCGCGCCGCGCTCTTTCGCCGCGCAGGAGAGCGCGATGGCATGGCGCGTGTCGTTGGAGCCTGTGCCCGCCACAACCGGCAGGCGGCCCGCAACGACCTTGCAGGCGTATTCGATGACGCTCAAATGCTCCTCGTCGTTCAGGGCGCTGGCCTCCCCCGTCGTACCGCAGATGATGATAGCGTCTGTGCCGCGCGCGATCTGTTCTTCCAACAGCGTGCGCAGCACAGGGAAATTCACCGAGCCATCCGCAAACATCGGTGTGATTAGGGCAACGCCGGAGCCGCGAAAAATCTGTTTTTTCATGTGTCTGTTATTCCTCCTCAGTCCATGTAACCCTTCGCCGCCAGCAGCTCCGCCAACAGGATCGCGCCGCCGGCAGCACCGCGCAGCGTGTTGTGCGAAAGGCATACAAACTTGTAATCATACTGGGTATCGGGGCGCAGGCGGCCAATTGAGACGGCCATGCCGTTTTCCAGGTTCCGGTCCAATCGCGTCTGCGGGCGGTCCGGCTCCTCAAAATAGTGCAGGAAATGTTCCGGCGCACTCGGCAGATGCAGCGCCGCGACAGGGCTTTGGAAATCCCGCCAGCGCGCCTTAATCTCCTCGATCGTGGGCTTTTTGTCAAAACTGGCGAACACAGCGGCCATATGGCCGTCTGAACACGCGACGCGCAGGCACTGCGCTGTGATGGAAGGCGACGCGGCGGGCACGATCTGGCCGTTTTCCACATGCCCCCACAGTTTGAGCGGCTCCTGTTCGCTTTTCTCCTCCTCCCCACTGATAAACGGGATACAGTTATCCGCCATTTCCGGCCATGTCTCAAACGTCTTGCCCGCGCCGGAAATCGCCTGATAGGTACAGACAAGGCATTTGCGCACACCAAACTCCGCCATCAGCGGGTGCAGGGCGGGCACATAGCTTTGCAGCGAGCAGTTGGATTTCACTGCGATAAATCCCCGCTTCGTGCCCAAACGCCGGCGTTGGGCGGGGATGACCTCGATATGGCTTGCGTTGATCTCCGGCACGACCATTGGCACGTCCGGCGTAGAACGGTGGGCGCTGTTGTTGGAGACGACAGGGCACTCCGCTTTCGCATACGTTTCTTCCAGCGCGCGGATCTCCTCTTTTTTCATATCCACCGCGCAAAATACAAAATCCACCTGCTTTGCCATCGAGGCCGCGTCGGAAGCGTCCTGTACAATCATATCCCGCGCGGCGGCGGGGATCGGTGTCGCCATCACCCAGCGGTCGCCGACGGCCTCCGCGTAGGGTTTGCCCGCCGAACGCGGAGACGCGGCCAACGCCGTCAGCCGGAACCACGGATGGTGTTCCAGCAAGCTGATAAATCTCTGCCCTACCATACCGGTAGCGCCCACTACGCCCACTTTGAACTGTTTCATACTACCCTTTCCTTTCCTGGGCTGGGTCTTCCCTATCATCTTATGCCCGACATAGCACAGATGATGTATTCCAGCCCTTGCAAACTGGCGCTGTATGTCGTATAATTACATACAGGCTGAGCTTATGTGATTTCCCTATTTTATAATGTATCATCCATGTATGGCAATGTCAAGTCAAGAAAATCAATTTTGCCCGTTTCCCGCCGCGCAAAATTGCAAAAATGGATTTCCGTGAATGTCAGAGGTATCAAAAAACAAAATGCAGAAAAGTGACTTTTATTTTGACCTTCCCCAAAAGCGCATCGCGCAGGAGCCGAGCAACCCGCGCGACGCGGCGCGCCTCTTGTGTATGGACAAAAGCACAGGCGCGCTGAGCCACCATATTTTCCGGGAACTGCCAGCGTTGCTGCGACCGGGAGACCTCCTAGTCGTGAACAATTCCCGCGTACTGCCCGCCCGGCTGATCGGGCACAAGGAGCCGACCGGCGCGGCATGCGAACTCCTGCTTCTGCGCCAGGTGCAGGGCGATGTATGGGAATGCCTGGCGCGTCCCGGAAAACGGATGCACGAGGGAACGCGCGTGGTGTTTGGCGACGGCACGCTGACCGCGCAGATCGAAAAGACGTTAGAGGACGGAAACAAGTTGGCGCGTTTTTCCTATGATACCACTACCCTGTATGAAAAGCTGGACGTTTTTGGGAAAATGCCTCTGCCGCCGTACATCCAAAAGCAGTTGGATGATCCATCCCAATATCAGACTGTATACGCCAAAGAGCTTGGCAGCGCCGCCGCGCCGACAGCCGGGCTGCACTTTACCGAAAGGCTGTTGCAGACCCTTCACACGGCGGGCATTGGGCTGGCCGAGGTAACGCTGCATGTCGGGCTTGGCACGTTCCGGCCTGTCAAGGAAGACAATATCTTAGAACACAAGATGCACAGTGAATGGTTCAGCGTCAGCGAGGAGACGGCGCGGCTGATCCGCGATACAAAGGCCGCCGGACATCGAGTGATCGCTGTCGGCACCACGAGCTGCCGCACATTGGAGGCGGTCGCGGCGCGGTATGGCGAAGTGTGCGCGGCAAGCGGCGAAACGGATATTTTTATTTATCCAGGCTATACCTTCCGGGCAATTGACGGGCTGATTACCAATTTCCACCTCCCGGAAAGCACGCTTATCATGCTGGTTGCGGCGCTGGGCGGGTACGAAAACACAATGCGCGCCTACCGAACCGCGGTGGAGGAACAGTATTTCTTCTATTCCTTCGGGGACGCAATGGCGATTTGGGATATGCAGTGATGTTTTCCGGCTGATTCCGGGACGCACTGTAACTTATATTGAAAGGGAGTTTATAACTATGAGAATCGCGGTAACTTACGAAGACGGACAGGTGTTTCAGCATTTCGGGCACACCCGACAGATGAAACTTTATGACGTGGAAGACAAGAAAATCATCCGCGAACAGGTAGTGGATACTTTGGGCAGCGGCCACGGCGCGTTGGCCGGGTTCCTGCGCGGGCAGCAGGTACAGGTATTGATCTGCGGCGGCATAGGCGCAGGCGCACGAGCCGCGCTGACCGAAGCGGGCATTCAGCTTTACGGTGGAGTATCCGGGCAGGCAGACGACGCCGTGCAGGCGTTCCTCTCCGGGACACTTGTATATAATGCGGACGTACAGTGCAGCCACCATCACAGCCACGAGGGACACGGGGAACAGTGCCAGGGGCATTGTCACGAAGATAAACACAGCTGCGCCGGAAACGGCGGGTGCGGCGCATGACAGGTACGGGTATCCTGTTGTGCGGACTGAATGGCGCGGGAAAAAGTACGCTGGGCCGGGTTCTTGCGGAAAAGCTGCATTTTCATTTTATCGACAACGAAGATTTATATTTCCCCAAAACTGACCCCATGTACCCGTATGCCTTTTCCCGCAGCAGGGAGGAAGTGGAACGCCTGCTTTTTCAGGAAATTGAAACACATAAAAATTTTATCTTTACCTCTGTAACAGGCAACTACGGGGACGCTGAAAAGCCGTTTTTCCAGTATGTCGTATGGGTGGAAGTCCCAAGAGAACTCCGGCTCCAGCGTATCCGCGACCGCTCTTTCCAGAAATTTGGCGACCGAGTACTTCCGGGCGGCGCGCTGTATGAAAAAGAAAATCAGTTTTTCGAGTTTGCAAAGGCAAGGCCGGAGGATATGGTTGCTCGGTGGGTCCAGTCCCTCTCCTGTCCTGTCATACGCGTGGATGGGACAAAGCCTGTGGAAGAAAATGCTGCTTTTATTGCCGGGCAGATACGACGGTGACAAAATATAAATCAAAAGACGAGCATTGCGGAAATGCGTGGGGAATGTTTCATTCACATTGAGTGACCGCAGTTCAACTATGCAGGAAATTCAACACATAATCAAAAAGTATAAAAGCGAGTACATAAGCCAATCTATTTTATTTAATAGTTAATACAAGTGAACGGTATGCCGCCCAACTGGGAAGCATACCGTTTTCTAATTATTCCAAAGAAATCGCCAAAGCTCTAAGCGCATCATTTACCTGCTGGCGTAGGTTCAGCAGAAACTCCGCGTTTCGCGGCCATTGTGAAACTGTTATCCTGCCGCCTGCCGCGTTGAGAAGAAATTCCACCACCTGTTCCCGTCCCCATATGCTTTCCAGCAGCCGGAGTGCACGCAGATCCTGCATGGCCTCCTGCATCCACATCATACGCAGGGAATCCTCTGGTGTCCCGTCTGCACCCGGATAGACAAGAAACGCGTCGCCAGCCGGGAACGCGCCGCCTGCGTCTGTCACTGCATAGGGGTCAATATGTTCCAGCGAATACTGTGAATTGTAGAAATTGTAGCC